>MIDO01000001.1 GCA_001831055.1 Verrucomicrobia bacterium GWC2_42_7
GTATTTAATTTTGTAAAATTAGTTACGCGCGTTATCTCGTTTTCGGAAGGGGTTTGGGGAAACGCGTTTAGGCGACTAAAAGCCGTTTCTCCGAAGTTTTGGAGATTCCCACTCTCTTTTCCGGAAAAGAAAGTTTTCCCGGACATTACCATCTCAACAGACATATGAAGAATTTGGATATAATATTTTCGCGACTAGCTGCTATATTTTTTACTATATTGATGTGCGGTGAGCTTATTGGGCAAGAAAGGGTGGAGGCTCCGCTGCCTTATTCTTCCGTAAAAATTTTTACCCTTTCGCAAATCGAATCGGAGGTACTTGAAGCGGACACCGCACTGAAATGTGGGCTTTCATCCATTGCCTCTCTTTATTACAGGGATTTATTAAAAATAGAGTTACCTGCTGACGTCAGGAATGGGGTTTTGGTCAACCTTGCAACAGCTCTCATTAATCAGCAAGCATTTGACGAAGCAGACGCACTGATAAATCCTCTTCTCAAAAAAAGTCCTTCGGCCGCATTGCAGTTACGGGCAGCCATGGTTTCTTTCTATCGAGGAAATAGAATACGTACCGCCTCCATTTTGAACACTTTGGATAAAAACCTTCTTTCAAAAAATGACTTACCGTGGTTTTTCCTGATGTCAGGACTCATTTCGGGGTCAAAAGAAAAAGCTAACTCGTTTTTCGAAAAGGCAAAGGCTTTGTCTGTGGACGAGGAACAACGCACTCGTTTTGCATCAGTTATTGCGATAGAGGGCCTTTTCCTCGACAACCCAGATCCCACACTCATTGCTTCGTTAAAGGAACAAGTCAAACGCTATAAGGGGCTGGACTCTGGTTTTCAATTTTCGAAGCAATATGCTATTGCCCTAGACAAAGTAGGACGGAAGGATGAGGCGATTAAAGTAATTGATGAACAAGCCGCTTTACCCAGCAATAAGGAAAGTCTTGATCAACTCCTTTTCTTGAAAGGATACTTGCTTGGGGCAAAATCTGCTCAGGCACAAGTAGCTTTTAAGGAAGTTATTATGCATAAAAAGTATCAAAATTTAATGGAGTTGTCACTTGCTCAACTTCTAAACGCCCCCTTTGATCAAGCAACCGAACTCCTAGATTTCTTCGATTCTTTGATCAAGCAACCCTCACCCCATCCGTTACTCCCAGAAATTCTGCTTGCGAGTGCCCAATTGCTGACATTAAAAAAGCAATTTGAATTGGCAGAAAAAGACCTACAACGACTGACCCAGGATTATCCTAATTTTAGTCAAAAGAACACAGCCTATCGGCTTCTTGCCTTTATTTTATCGCACAAAGCTCCTCCAGAATACCGAACTGCAGCAGAATATATCAGTCGCATCCTAGAAGACAAATCGATCCCCCCCGAAGAAAAAAGGCAACTTTCTTTATTGATGGCCAATTGCTATTTCCTAAATGAAGACTTTAAAACAGCAGAAACACTCTATCAATCGACTTTGTCGAAAACAAAGTCTGCCGAAGAAAAAACAGCCATTTCTTACCAATTGATCCTGTGTAAAGTGCGTCTGAATGATATCGGAAGAGCGGCCCAGTTACTGGACGAAATGTGGAAAAAGAACCCTATTTGTGAAGAATACGGTTGGCAGGCAGAATGGGAAATTTCCTTGAAATTGAGGATGCAAAATCAATTCGAGAAGGCCCTAGAACGCCTAAATTCCCTTCCCGAGGCGCACATGCCCCTCTCATTAAAAGTGAGATTCCTTTGGTTAAAAGCCCGGTTAAATTTCGATGATACTAAATATGAAGAAGCCCTTTCCTCTGCAGAAACCGGTCTTTCCCTTTGTAATAAGCAAGACATTCATCCAGAAGCCCAATACGAGCAAATTGCATCCCACCTGCTTCTCATTAAGGCACAAGCTTTACTAAGCCTTAAAAAAATTGAACAAGGAACCTCTGTTTTTCACGAATTAAGGGAAAATTTTAAAAATTCACCCGCAGCTATTCTTTCTTACATCGATGAGGCCCGCCATCTATCCCAACAAAATCGCAGGGTAGAGGCACAACAAATGCTTGTCTCCCTCGCAGATAATTATCCCAAAAGCGAACAAGCACCCATTGCACTCTATGAAGCGGCTATCAATGCAGAAATGCGCGGACCCGATAATGCAAACAACGCGATCTCTCTCCTTGAGCGTCTCATCAAAAATTACCCAGAGTCGCCGCTTGTTTATTTTTCAAAGATGAAACAAGCAGAGATTTTAAAAAATGCGAACGATCCCGTTCCTGCACAACAGATTTATGAAAACCTACTAAATAACCTCTGCCTCACCCCCGAAAATCGCGCCTTCATCGAGCTCTCTAATGCAAGATGCATCCTTGCCCAAACACAGATTGATTCCTTAAAACAAGAAAAGGCCTATGTCGTCTTGGAAAAAGTATTCGAAGCAGGTTCACTAGATCCAGCACTAAGAATAGAAGCAGGATTCCTCTGGGCATACAACCTCTCCCTAAACAAACAGACTACCCAATCCACCAAAATCTATTGGCAAATCATCTCTAGATTCCTCATCACAAGCCAAGAGAAAATTACCGACGGAAATACCCTATTTTGGATATCAAAAACGATCTTTGAACTCGGGTCCCTCCTCGAAAAAAGCAACCAAAATAAAAACGCACAAGAAGCCTACTCCCTCATCCTCAGATACAACCTCCCGGGCAAAGAACTCGCCCAATCAAAAATAAAAGCACAAATTAGTTTTTAGAAGGTGGAGACCTCTAAAAACTGCGGGGAAACTGCTTTTGGTCCCCCAAAAGCGTTTCCCCTCACCCCTTCCGAAAAGGAGATCGTTGCGCGGCCATAAATTCCTTACGGAATTTGTGTCCGCGCAAGGTTTTCTCTTCCGTAATGGGTTTGAGCAAGCCGTTGTATGTAGATATAGCATAGGCAAGTTAAGAATAGACAAGGCTTTCGCGCAAAGGGGTTGATTTTTGCAACTACTTTTATTGCCCATACTATACCATCTCCTTGCGCTGGAATAAATTCCTCCTGGAATTTATTCCAGCGCAATTATCTCCTTTTCGGAAAGGGGATTGGGGAAAACGCTTTTAAGCGATTAAAAGCCGTTTTCCCCAACCATTCTTATCCAGCGTGTATTTATTCGGTCTCTGATGCTGAGGGTCTTGAGATGAGGGGGACGCTTTCGGGGGAGTTTTTTGAAATGTCCAAAGGCGAGATGATGTCATCGTCGTCATCGAACACGGGGAACTGCGGGGAAAAGGGGGGACTGGCCTTTAATTCTTCCTTCATTTTTATTACTGCCAGTGCTTCTTCGTCAGACATCCAATACTCTTCGTCAAAGAGGGTTTTGAATTGGAGGTTGAAAACTTTTTCATAAAGATTAATGGTTTCCTCTGAAAGTTTTGGGGCACCTTGATTGTGCCCGTTGTAATACATTCTCAAGTCTTGATGTTTAAAATGAATTAAAGTAACACTCACATTATCGCTCCAAAGATGTTCATCTAGAAGGAATTGTCCCATCACAGACTTTAAATTACCCTTCCTGTCGTCGATAAAAAATATCTTTTTGTAAGTATTTTCTTTCTTTAATATTCTGAGTGTTTCGCTTAAACAAGGACCTTTCCCCCAAGCAAGAGAGAAAATCATACCTTTGGTGAAAAATGGGTTCTCATTTGCATCTTCTGCTTCATTTTTATCTAAGAAAAAAAGAGGATAATCAAAAAGAGAACTAGCTATTCCAAGATCTGCTAAAAGAGATTCATCAGAAAGAGAAAAAGTTATCCCAAGTCTTGCCAATTCTCTAACACGGAAATCAAAGCCCGAAGTTCCTAATATCTCACAATAGGACCCTCCCGATGCAGTAAGGGCAATCACATCGGCATCTTTTTTAAAGCCGTCAATTATTTGCGGGATTTCTGGTTCTACGAGAACTTTCTTTTGGTCTCTTCGTACGATCAGGCTCCAAGTTGCAGAAGAATTAGGAATGAAATCATTACCGCATTCGCGAAACAAATTCCTCCCACGAGAAGGGATACACTGACTTGTAGGGGAAAAAGCAAAAGAAGGATCTTTTATCAATACTTCGTCGACATCAGTAACAAACAATACCCTTTCTTTAGATAACTGTTCTTTCGTACCAAACTTGATTTCTTTTTTGAATAAAGCTTCCACTTCCGACCAATGTTCGCAACAACACTCTTGTATATCAACAGAGAAGCCACTGTTCGTTAGAAAGAAAAATAAAGACAACGAGGGGAGAAAACGAGATCCAAACATAGGAGTTATTCAAAGAATAGGGGTTGACTGGATGGAGGGGGGGCAAGCACGGGGTCCGCCTTATGCAAGTGGACAGGGGGCTTGGCTACGCGATCAGATAAGGCCTGTTCGCGTTCTTCGACAATATGATCGAAAATTTTGAGAAGCGTCATACGCATCCAGCGTGAGGTAATGCTGTTTGTTCGATAATCTGCTGGACCATATTGATGGATTCGCCCCGATTGAAGGAGCGCGTCGTTTTGAGCAAATTCTTTGTCTTCGTCCGGGTGATAGACCGCATAGGCTTTTCCTCCTTCGTGTCTCATTACTGCGAAGGCTGGAATATCACTGGGACCGTCTGCTGTATAAATCATGTTTTTGATGGGGATTCTGCGGTCTTCCTCCTTCATGGATGCATTGACATCGATCCCAGCATTTTTATTTACTCCCTTATTAATTTCGTAAATGAAACGCGTTTTTATTGTATTATCGACAACGGCCCCAATTTGTGAAATTTCATTGTCGAAATTTTCAAAAAATTCTTTTTGAGCCAAGAAAGAGGGAGGAAGGGGATCCTCTATAAATTCGCAACCGTAAATGCCATCAACAAATGGAGCTACCTTACTCCCACGGATCATCTCTGCCAACCCGGTGCTTATAATATAGTGTTCGAGGGTGATCCCGTGAGTGATGTATCGTTGGTTGCTTTTGGTCAAAAGCTTCAATTCATCGAAAAATTCGGGTAGGCCCGGATAAAAACAAATATCCTGACCGAGCTCCCGTAGTTTTTTATTAGACAACCCCTTTAATCGCCCATGCCTCACATAACTTAATATATGATTGAGATAAACGGTTTCTTTGGAGACATGAATACCTTGCTTAGCATAACGATTCGGCAATTCATTGACTTCTTTCCAAAAAACATCGGGATCAATTCCGTACTCTTTGAACAACGGTTCTTGCATGTATCCAGGGATAAGAGTCTTATCGAAGTCCCAAAGACATGCCACTACAGCGGGCGTATACAAGGTATTTGATGATTGCATTGATAATATGCTTGATAAAAAGGACTAATAATAGTGAATTTAAATAAAAAAACAAATTTATGCAAGGAATTCCTGAGATAGGCCCCTTTAAGAAACGTGCACAAGAGATAGATGCGGCTATGGCTTTACCTGATTTTTTCAGCGATCAGAGAAAAGCAGCAAGACTCTCTCGGGAACACCAAAAACTCACTCTGCTCATAGAAACCTATGAACATTTAAAAAAGATTTCCCAAAACATAGAAGAAAATGAGGAAATGGCAAGCGATACCTCTCTAGATGAGGAATTACGGACCTTAGCTCGCAGCGAAATAGAGGATCTAAAGAAACAAAGAGAAGACCTTGAGCAGCGCGTATTGCAATCCATGATCCCGCCAGAAGAAAGCGACGGCAGAAACATTGTTTTGGAAATCCGTGCAGGAACAGGAGGAGATGAAGCTTCTCTCTTCGCTGCCGAGCTCTACAGACTCTATTGCCGATACGCAGAAAGACAATCTTGGAAAGCAGAAACGCTGAGTTCCAGTCCTTCCGAATGCGGCGGATTTAAAGAAGTCAGCATGCTGATTTCAGGAGAGGAAGTCTATAAACGAATGAAATACGAAAGCGGAGTCCATCGCGTCCAACGTGTACCCGCAACAGAAGCCAATGGACGTATCCATACGTCTACAGCAACTGTCGCTGTCCTACCCGAAGCGGAAGAAGTCGACATCGCAATCAAACCCGACGAATTAGAAATAACCGTATGCCGAGCAAGTGGCCCTGGAGGTCAAGGAGTCAATACCACCGACTCCGCTGTCCAAATCGTCCACAAACCGACAGGCACCATCGTAACATGCGCGGATGAACGTTCCCAGCAAAAAAACCGCGTTAAGGCCATGACCATCCTTCGCTCTCGACTCTTAAAAGCGAGAGAGGAAGAAGAACGCGCAAAGTACGCCGCAGCACGTAAAAGTCAAATAGGAACCGGGGATCGCTCAGAACGCATTCGAACCTACAATTTCCCCCAAAATCGCCTCACCGATCACCGCGTTGGCATCACCCTTTACAACCTGCCAGATGTCATGGAAGGCCATATCGACGAAATCCTCGATGGCCTCCAAAAAATAGATATGCAGGAAAAAATACAAGCCCTCCTCGAACAAAAGTAACCGAGAGAGAATAAAAAGTTTGGGGGAACTGCTTTTGGTCCCCCAAAAGCAGTTCCCCCAATCCCCCTCCGAAAAGGAGCTAATCGCGAGAGTAAAAATCTATCGATTTTCACTCTCGCGAAAGGGAGCTTTTTTCTTTTTCAAGGGAAAACTTTCACACATACATCTCTCATAAGGTTCTATCACAGAATATATTATAATATAAAAAAGATCATTTCATTAAGAGTGTAATAGCCTATTCCTTTCGCCAAAGAAGAATCACTAGATTTTACTTTGGCGATCATCACTTTTCTTTGGAAAGCGCGAAAACCTTTCTTTTCCCGGGAAAAGAAAGGTTTTCGTATCTGTCGCTTTATGCTATATATTTCACTGCAATTGAAGAACAGTCCTTTCCATGAACCAAAAAATCGCATCCATTTTTTCTTCCAATAAGTGTTTATCGGTAAACATATGCATCGAACGCACTTCATCTAAATCATATCCATAATTCTTCACTAGCTTATATCCCAACTGCTTTTGTAATATACTAGAGACATTGGTAGTGTGAGCGTATCCTGAAACACGAGGAGCGCTCGTTTTCGCGAGGTGTAAAACGGCTATCTGGTCAAGGAGGTTTGCAAAAAGGCAATACCCATTGGGCAATTGATCCTTAAAACATAAAATATCGGTGATGCTAGAAAATTTTTGAATAGCTTCTTGAATTATAGGCTGTTGCAATACCCTTATATTTTCAATTCTCATATCTGACAGCGCTTCCTTGAGTTCAGGACTAACTTCATTCCGTTTTGATAGAATTTGTTCTTCTATCACGGGAAGGTCTTGCATCCCTAGGAATAATTTCCATGCATCCTTTATTTGTAGGTCAGTCATAACCTTTTGAATGAAAGTGATAGCTTTTCCTTCTCTTTGGGAGAGAGTAAGGAGGAATCTAGGATCTGCGCTTTTGAGCAGAATTTTCTCTTTTATGGATTGAGGGAAATTATTATAAGCCTCAACCAAATCGAAAAATATCCATGTACTTGGTTTCGTTGAATCGGTCTTTGTAGATATCTCTATTTCTGTCATCCACTCTCTATGAAGTGCAATTACGATATGCCCTTTTAAAATATCAATACTATCTGAAGGCACCCGTTCAATTAGCTTCCTTCTTGCTTCAGGCACATGCCCGCTCAATGAATAAAACATAGAGCCTTCAAATAAAAGGCTAATCTGACTTGGAGTATTTCTTGCAATCTCTTCAAGTGCTTTTATAAAAAAGTCTCTTTGTGCTAGATTAAACTTTATGTCATGCAGACGCTGTTCCTTAGTTGCGTAATCATTA
This sequence comes from Verrucomicrobia bacterium GWC2_42_7, assembly GCA_001831055.1. Taxonomy (GTDB): domain Bacteria; phylum Verrucomicrobiota; class Verrucomicrobiia; order Opitutales; family GWC2-42-7-A; genus GWC2-42-7-A. The sequence goes on from MIDO01000001.1 coordinate 7,762, forward strand.
CCTTCTCCATGGCAATCCCCTAGCAGGCAAACAACTTTTCCTGAATTTTCATGCCTCAGAATTTGTATATTTATGATGTAGGCATTGATTTTGCTAACTAAGCACAGGCTTGCCAATAAAGACAATAGGATGCGCTTTATATTTATTGGTATGCTAGGAATGCTTTTCATAATATTTTTTAGAACTTGCACAATACCTCTTTGAATGTCAACCAATTAATAGCCTGACTATTATAGCAAAACAGATTGGAATGGAGGCGCGAAACCCCTTCTTTTTTAGGTAAAAAAGAAGGGGTTTCGCCTTCCCAAGAAAAAACAAATGATTTGGCACTTAACGTCTTACAGGCTTTAAGCGCCAAATGGGAGATACGCATCCTTCATTCAAAATCAGCATAAAAACTGACTTCATTGTCAACAGGTTCTATTGTTATACTATTAGATCCTTGGCAGCCTTTCAATTTTAAGCATTAGACCATGATGGCGGCCATCTTCCTTTATAGAAGGAATAGAAAAACGGCCAAAATGGTTTTCTCTAATAAATAGGGAGCTCTCCTCTATTTCTTCTTGCCTTATGGGCAAATTCAGTGGAAGAATATAAGCAACGTTTAATGATTTTATGGACTCAAAGACATTTATGAAAGAACTACAGCTTAAAATGGAAAAAGCTGTAGAGCACACATCTCATTCCCTTGGAACCATACACACAGGCAAAGCATCACCAAGCATGGTTGAAAACATAACCGTTGAAGTGTATGGAGCTAATATGCGTATTCGCGAAGTTGCAGCGATAACAACGCCTGATCCTCGCATGATAGTGGTTCAACCTTGGGACAAAAGTGCACTTAAATCCATCGAAAAAGCAATCCAAGCAGCCAATATTGGATTAAATCCAGTCGTTGATGGTGCCATTGTGCGTTGCCCAATCCCAGAACTTAGCCGCGAAAGACGTCAAGACCTCGTAAAGGTTTCCCATCATATGGCTGAAGAAGGAAGGGTTAGCATACGAACAATCCGTCGCGACGCCATCGACCTTCTGAAAAAAACTGAAAAAGCTGGAACTATCTCCGAAGACGACCTCGCGCGTTTGGAAAAAGAAGTTCAGCACCTGACCGACAAGTCTAATAACGATATTGCTCATCTCGTCGAAAAGAAAGAAAAAGAATTAACAGCCGTTTAAGGCTAATTTCGATAGTGGACGTTCCCACACCCCTTTCTTTTTGAAAGAAAAAGAAAGGGGTCCCGAAACAAAATACTGTATTCATTTTCAATACGTTTTACTATATAGCATAAGACATTAAAGAAGAGACAAGAAGCGAAAACCTTTCTTTTCTCAAGAAAAGAAAAAACGTATAAAAATTCGCGCTTTCCAAAGAAAAGCGATTATCGCCCAAGAAAAATCTAGCGATTTTTCTTGGGCGAGGGAATTTGTTTTGTAAGAACTTTAATGTCTTACGCTATATTTATAAAACGACAGGGCTTTTGAAATCCTCCCTATTTATTTCGTATAAAACATGCTTCGAAAGAGGATGATCCGGCGAGAGCTTCGGATGGGCAAAATCTCCATCCTTGACTCTATGCATCCCGATTTTTTCCATTACACGAATCGAACGTATATTTTTGGGGACGGTAAACGATACGATTTTATTAAGGTTATATTTATTGAAGCCAATAGCTAAGGAAGCTTTTGCTCCTTCAGTGGCATAACCTTTTCCCCAATGTTGAGAGCCCAATCTCCATGCAATTTCAACCGCAGGAGTGAAATGCGCTTCCCAACTCACAGATCTCAGTCCGATAAAACCAATCAATTCAGCTGTTTCTTTAAGACAAGTGGCCCAAATCGTGTATCCCAATTTATCGCTATGATCATTACATGAAACGATAAATTTTTTTGTTTGTTCCATGCTGAGCGGTGGAACAAATTCAATTACTTTAGGGTCTTGGTTAATCTGATACAAAGTGCCATCATCTCCTTGTTCCCAAGTCCTTAATAGAAGTCTCTTTGTTTCGATGCATTTCATGTTTCTTATTTAAACCAATCACGACTCCCATCTTATTTACAACCAACAAATTATTTAAAAAAATCAAAATCTGCCCCGTATTGTAATTAGAATGGCTATTCCAAAACAAGATGACACAGTTTAAGCACGTTTTAAAAGATATTATTAACAAGAAAAGAGATTCCTTTCATGGCCTAATAAAAATCTGTAAGATTTTGATTAGGCCATCGTTAGTTTTTCTTTAGAAGGCTCCGGAAACATTTCTTTTTCCTTAAAAAGAAAGGTTTCCGTAACTTGTTTACTCTTATCTTATATATACACCTTACTTCATAAAGGGAGCGAGGGCGTCGATCAGGTTTTGTTTAAGCGAAAAGATTACGTTTTGCGAGGGGAGTCCTGCGAATTGAGTGGATCCACCGAGGCGCTTTGTAAGCATAATGACGATGGGCGTGGGTTTTGCGTCAAGAGGGGAATTTGTGACAGAAAAACTTAATTTATAGTCCCATTTGACAGCGGTAGTTCTATCAAGAGAGAAGGCATCTGAGTAGTCCGTTCGAATGTAATCCTTGGCTTCGACTTTAAGCAATGCGCTCATTAATGAACACAACCCGTTATTTTGTTCTTCTGGCATGGATGATAAAATGTCATCCCAACCTTCCTTGGAGTTGGCAATGGATTTTTCAAAGATTGTTTTTCCAGAAAATATCTCTGTCAGACAAACCGATTCTATTTTGGCATTATCGGGTTGCTGAAGCACAATGCGGTTCCGATAATATAAGGCATTTAGCTTGAACGCGGCCAGTACTTGGGTATCTACAGCAAAGACAAATGGACAACTCTTGAGTTTTACGTAAAGTTCCTGTTGTGGGCTATTGTCTATTCCTGTGATGTCGAAAATAATCTCTTTATCCGCTTGGATCCGAATCGTTCTTCGAGGGTCGTTGAATCCGAATTTCGCAAGGTCTTCGATCGAGGGCGCATCATTAGGAAAAGATACCGCTCTTATCGCATTGAGTTCTGAAATCAACTCGCTCACTATATTTGTGTCAGCTACATATGAAGAAACCTCATTTTTCTTATTCTTCCCTATAACTTGCCAGGTGCCTTTTTCAGATTTTTGAAGAATAACGGATTCATTATGGTAGGCAATTTCAATGGAAGTTAAAGCTTCCGCATTAAACCCCAAAAAGCGTTTATCACGAAGGTCTTGCAGTGATTTGAGCTTGTCAACCATTTCCGCAGGAATGGTGAATACGGATGGATTAGCCTCTAATTGCGCAAACACTAGCCTTTCTTTGGATTCTTGGACATTACTCCCTACAAGAAGAGTTTGCTTGCGGTTATTTCCCTGAACAGTAATACGCATTGCCGGGGAAGCAAGTCCGTACTGAGAAAGATCTACCGGCTTTTCAATGAATTTAGAAACCTGTATTTTTGAAAATTCAGAAAGCAGGAAGGCTACCCTATCTCCATCCGCATCTGCTTGGATGGGAGCTGTGAATTTCCATAAATCGCCTTGCTTTTCCAATAAGGTGGTTTGATTATCTTGGTCGATACGAACGGTCACACTGCGGGCCTCAAATGGGGGAATGATGAAAACCGCTTCATTTCGCAAATTCTCTATGTCTGCTAGCAATGTTTCCCTTAATTCCTTGTTGGCAACCAAGATGTTGTTCGAATGTGGGTCTAGTAAATAAACGCGGTTCCCTATCTTTGTAGGATTGCCAAGTAATAGCGTGTTCTGCCTGAATTTGTTGCCATAAGTGAATTTTAATGACTGTTGATTAAACCCATAATCTTCTAAGGATTGCCCAGATTTTTGAATGCTTTCGACAGAAAAATAGACCTCTTTGGGGAGAAATTGTATCTGGCCGATAATCCGTTGCATTGCAAAATCATTTGCAGGCCAGCTAACGGGGGATACAATCTCCCAATGATCACGCCTCTTTTCAAAAATCCGTTTTTGAGAAGTAAACTCGCTACTGATCTCCATATAGTTGAGATCTTGTATTTCCGGAAGGAAAAAAGCACCCGTCTCTTCATTTGTCCTTAAGTTATTGTTTTTCTGATAAATAAAACAAAAAATTACCAGATTAAGCAAAAATAAAATAATCGTGAATTTCGTTCGCATATAATTAATTAGATTTTCTCAAAATCATAATCAAAAGACCCACCATCGCAACTGCGCATGGAACAATTAAGATATTAATAGATAGCCACATAAAATCCTTACGAGTGAGACTAAGTTGGTAGTTGTGGGTGGGCCTAGGTGGAATATTAAGAAGATTATCACAGTCTAAACACCAATTAACAGCATTTTGAAAAAGAAAAGAATTTCCCAACACCCCTAAGCGGCTATTCGTCACAAAATCAGCATTCCCAAAAACAATGAGCCGCCCTCCGGCAATTTTAATACCCAATTGTGAAACCGCATTTCGCTCTGCACAAACTGCAATACTTTGCCCCCCCCTCACAATTTTTTCCTTATTCCCTTTAGCCTTCGTCATTTTTTGACTCCAACTTGACTCAGAGGTATATAGGAGAGGAACGACTTTACGTTGTTCATCAAATCCTGCTCCCCTATCCACTTTCACTGGCCTTGAAAACCCCATCAATAACTGGATTTGTAAGTCAATCAATGACTGGGTTATGGGATGTTTCTCACATCGCTTGATAATAAAATCTCCACTCGAAGAGATGTAGTCAGAGCTATCATCAAAAATGGTAACATTATCCGCCCGAATCGCCCAGTCATAAAAAAGGTCGTCTAATCCATGCTCTTTTTCAACTGCCAGGAAGACTAATAAACGCCCATTTCTTTCGGAAAGATAACGACGCAGCTTCTCTTCTTCCTGTTTTAGGAAAGGAACTTGCGGCGATGCAACAATAAGCAAATTGGCATCATCCGGGACATTAACACTCTTCGCCAGATCTAACCCCTCAACAGCTATGTTCTTATGTTGCAATATCATCATTGCCGCTGAAAATCCCTGTATCGGATCACTGCTGTCTGGGTTTAGTTCACCGTGTCCTTGTATACAATAGATTTTTTTCTTCTCATTTGCTGTTACATCAAGAATCGCTGAAGTAAAAGCTTGTTCGCCTTTAAAATGGGATGTCTTTGCATCATAAAGATCGACCCCCAAGATTTCGCGGTATTTTTCCCCGCAAATAACTAGTATCGCTGTGTCGCCTCTGACATTGTATAATTTTGCAAGCTCTTCCGCTCTATTATGTTGCTGAAAAACATTGACGTATTCAATTGTAAATTGATTCTCCCCATTCTTGTGAGTTGCATATTGATATTCCCGAAGAATAGCCCCTATATCATTGTAATACTTTTTTGCTACATCCGAATTCGCATTTTTTTGCAGGGTAATGATAATATGCACTGGCTTTTGAATTTGTCGCAAATAAGCCAAAGTTTCAGGATTCAAAGAAAAGTTGTGGGTTTGAGTTAGGTCTTTTCTGTAATACTCTTTAAAGCCCAAATAGTTAAGACCTATCACCAGTGTGAACGAAAGCAAAATCTGCAGGCAAAGATTGAGATTTCTTATCCACCGAGTATAGCGAAAATCATCCAAAGTATGCATACAATTAAATTCTAGAATCAACGATAGACGCAGTAATTCCAAGCGTGAATAATGCCGATGTAGCGTAAAGTACTAAAGGGCGAGAATCGACGATCCCATGACAGAAATCTTCAAGTTGGTCAAAAGCTTGTAGCTTCTCTAGTGTGCTTGTGATAATACCATCCCCCCAAGGAATCTCCATAATAATTCGCTCTCCTATAATCAATGTAAATAGTAAACAAAAGCACAACATCCCTGAAATCAGCTGGCTTTTACTTAAGCTACTAGTAAGAATCCCAATGGCAATATATAATAATCCACTCAATGCAACAAAAGAATACCCCCCTATCCATGACGCAAAATCCAATAGTTTGGCATTAACAGAGTTAGAGGGTAAGGTAATGTAAGCGGCAACTGCCAATAAGAAGCAAGAAAGCCATATAACCATATAAAAAACATAAGAGGCAAAAAACTTTGCAAAGGTTAACTCTAATGCATTGATTGGCGTTGTCATTAAAGATTCTAATGTGCCTACTCGTTTTTCTTCAGCAAAGCTCTTCATCGTCAACAAGGGCACCATAAAAAGGACAGGCAACCAAAAAACCCTCATAAAATCGATCGACGGCAAGCTTTCTCGAGGCTCTAATGCAAATTGCTGCAATATGAACAAATATAAAAAACCCATAAACCCCAGAAAAAGCACAGCCGCAATATAGGTTGATGGACTAAAAACCAATAGGCGCAATTCGTTTCTTAACAGTGGAAAAAAATGTTTCATGTACTTTTTTTGGTATTACGTTGTAAATTAAGCGTGTTTGCTCGAATAAAGAGATCTGTTTTTTCCTTCCAACTCTTCTTTGTCGCCGATAAGAAAACATTTTCCAGTGTCGGTATGTGTTTTGAAATCTCCAAAACTTTGATCGACTCATCTACCCGCAAAACTTCGAAAATTCGCTCGGCCGGAAATTGTTTATCTTCGGTTTCGAGGATAACCTCCCCCCATGCTTCTCCTTGGGGATTTAAACACAACTGAATCTCCGGTATGTTCTTAGATAAAAGATCCTTCACCTTTTCCATATCTTGGAGGTGCGTTACTACTCTAAATCGGGTAAACGGCAAGAACTTCTCCTGCAATACCTGTGGGCTGCCTTGTGCCACAATCCTCCCTTGGTTAATGATAATGACTTGGCTGCACGACGCCTCTACTTCCGGTAAAATATGGCTAGAAAAAATGATAGTTGTACGTCCTTTTAAGTTATTGATTAATCGTCTGATAGCAATCACTTGGTGCGGATCTAAACCAATTGTTGGCTCATCCATAATGACGACCTTGGGATCATTCAACAAGGTATCTGCAATGCCTACTCGTTGCCGATAACCCTTCGAAAGAGTCCCGATAATCCTTTTCTGCGTTCGATGGTGTAGGTCGCACAATTCCATAACCTCCTGAACCTTCGTCTTAATATATTTGGAGGGGACTTCCTTTATTTTCGCCCTAAAATGCAAATACTCACAGATCCTCATGTCATCAGGCAATGGATTGTTCTCGGGCATATATCCGATATAGCGTTTTGTCACATCGGGGGAACGTGCAACAGATGTCCCACACACAAATGCTCGGCCCGATGTCGCTGGCATAATTCCAGCCAATATTCGCATCGTAGTACTTTTCCCTGCACCATTTGGCCCTAAAAAACCAACCACTTCCCCTGCCTGTATCGTGAAAGAAACACCGTCTATCGCCGCAACAGCACCGTAGTGCTTTGTCAAATGATCTACTTTGACTGCTGGTACACTGTTCATTCCCTTCTTTTCTAATTAATTCTCCAACACTATCAAACAAATTATTGGGGAACTGCTTTTGGCCCACCAAAAAGGAGTTTTTTGCCGAGATTTTATAGTATAGCATAAGACATTAAAGAAGAGACAAGTTGCGAAAACCTTTCTTTTCGCAGGAAAAGAAAAAACGCATAAAGATTCGCGATTTCCAAAGAAAAGCGATTATCGCCCAAAAAAAATCTAGCGATTTTCCCTGGGCGAGGGAATTTGTTTTGTAATAACTTTAATGTCTTATGCTATATAGTTAATAGCATTGAGAATAGATACGCAGAAACCCTTCCTCTTGAGGGAAGAAAGAAGGGTCTCCGGCGTCATCAATAAATCTTTATTCAGTATATAAGCAATATCTGCTTTTCTCGCCTTTAAAAAACACCTACCTATGTTTATTTTTAGACATTTGTTGGGCGAGGCTGAAGCGAATGATGGCTTCTAGTCGTTCGATTTCTGTTGCATCGACTTCTTTATCTTTAAAGCCTTTGAGGGCATTTTCTGCCTTTGCCATTGCTTCTGCCGCCTTTGAAGGATCAATTTTTGAAACTTCGATAGCAGCCTCCGTTAGAATCGAGATTTTATCGGAGAGAATTTGCGCAAAACCCTGGTCAATAGTGATACTATTATGCTGGCCGTTTTGAGAAAAGGTAATCTCTCCGGGTTCCAGCATCGTGAGCAGAGGAAGGTGCCCTGGAAGAATTCCAATTTCACCCTCAACGGTGGGGAGGACAGCCGTGTCAACGCCGTCTTTGAACGCGACTCCCTCCGGAGTAATGACTTCTAGCATCAATTTCATGGTTATTTTTGCTGCGACGCTGCAATAACGTCTTCAATTCCACCTTTCATGAAGAAGTCGTTTTCAGAAAGATTATCCAATTCTCCATTGAGAATCATTTTAAAACCTTTGATGGTGTCTGCTACAGGAACATACTTTCCAGAAAAACCTGTAAAGACTTCTGCCACGTGGAAAGGTTGGGACAAGAATTTTTGGATCTTGCGTGCACGGGCAACGGTGATTTTGTCATCAAGAGGCAATTCGTCTATACCTAAGATTGCAATGGTATCTTGTAAGTCTTTATAACGTTGCAGTACTGCTTGTACCTGTCGCGCGACAGCAAAGTGCTCTTCCCCTACTACATGAGGATCGAGCGCCTGAGACGTCGAAGCCAACGGATCCACTGCAGGGTAAATCCCCA
>MIDO01000002.1 GCA_001831055.1 Verrucomicrobia bacterium GWC2_42_7
CTCAGAAGTTCCGGATTTCTATTTTGACTCACATGCAGCATTTAAGGCAGTGACAGAAATGTTGGGGGTCATTAGCTTGCAAGGGTTTGGGATTGAACACGATCACCCTGCTCTACCAGCGGCCGGGGCACTCGTTTATTATGTATCAGAAACGCTTTGCCAGCGTCCAAAAAATATCAAATTTTTAAGAGAGTATAAGGTCAATAGAAGTCTCATATTGGATACGGCAACCTTACGCAATTTAGAGATTTTCAAATCAGCAAACGGATCAAGAGAGGGGTCGCTGTTTAATTCAATCAATCGCTGCGTGACTGCCGCTGGCATACGCCTTCTTGAGCAGTACCTGGCAACCCCATTGATCGATCTCAACGAACTCAAACGGCGCCAACAGTGCATTAGCGAATTGATTGAGGAATTCAGCAGCGCAGGATCCATACGTAAGGATCTTCAGGGAATCAGAGACATTGTAAGAATTTTATCTCGATTGCAAACCCGTATCCGCAACCCTCGAGAATTGGGCGGCATAAGAGATACATTAGATCGGCTTCCTTCTATTAAGAGCCAGATAGCTACCATACAATCGCCTCACATACAAACCCTGTCCAACCGGATCCAAAGTTTGGACAATCTACGAACCCTGTTAACGTCTTCGCTTAAAGAGGAAGTCCCAGGTGATTTAACAGAAGGCGGCTATATTAAAGACGGCTATGATGAGGCACTCGACCATCTTCGTGGGCTCACGCGGAACAATCAAGCATGGTTAAGTGAACTCGAGCAATCCGAACAACAAAGGACAGGCATCAAGAACTTAAGGATCAAATATAATGGTGCTTTTGGTTATTTTATTGAAATTACAAAATCCTACATTCATTTGGTTCCGGAAAATTATATCCGGAAGCAAACCATGACGAATGCAGAGCGTTACTGTACTGAAGAATTGAAGCAAAAAGAGAAAGAAATTTTGCACGCTGAAGAAAAGGCTATTGCCCGTGAAGAGGAAATTCTTCGGGCGCTAGTTGCAACTATCCTGGAATCTGAAGCCCCCTTAAGGGAAACCGCATTGGCTCTTGCAGAACTCGACCTGTTCATCGGCTGGGCTTTCCTTGCTCGCGGATGGAACTACACCTGCCCTCAAGTTGACGATTCCAATGTGATCGACATAGAGGAAGGAAGGCATCCTGTTGTTGAACAAATGCTCCGATCAAATCAAATGGGCACTTCCAGTGGGCTTTCCTTTGTTCCTAATAGTACATTTTTATCCTCAACAGACGAACAAATTGCGCTTATTACAGGGCCTAATATGGCAGGGAAATCGACCTATATACGCCAGGTAGCGCTAATTATGTTGATGGCGCAAATTGGGTGTTGGGTTCCGGCAAAGAGGTGCCGCATGGGTCTGGTTGACCGCATATTTTCCCGTATCGGGGCCAGCGACGAACTTTCAAGAGGAAATTCTACTTTCATGGTAGAAATGAATGAAACTGCAAATATTCTCAACAATGCCACAAACCGCAGCCTAATCGTCCTCGATGAAATTGGCAGAGGAACAAGCACTTACGATGGGTTAAGTATCGCCTGGGCAGTGATAGAGTATTTGCATGGTAGCAACGGGCAAGGCCCCAAAACTCTTTTTGCAACTCACTATCATGAGCTGACACAACTTAGTAAAACGCTCCCTCGCCTTCGCAATTATTCAGTAGCAGTCAAAGAATGGAACGACGAAATCATCTTTGTACGCCAAGTAATCCAAGGCGCTGCGGATCGTTCTTACGGAATCCAAGTCGCGCGACTCGCAGGACTCCCGTCCAATGTCATCAACCGGGCAAAAGTAATCTTACAGGAACTCGAATCCGAAGGAGTCGTCCTCCAGACAACTCTTAAACCCCCACCTTCTCCAACCCCCAAGAAGAACCTCAAAGACAACCAATTACTTTTATTTTGATCGTAAAAGGTGTGAAGACCTTTTCTTTTCGCGCAAAAAAGGGAGCTTCGGAATTGCCAATAGAAACTAAAAATACTATAGTTATGAGAAACACTTTCGTCTCAAAATCCCTTCCAAAAACGTTACACAACTAACTAAGCAAAAATGAATTATAAATTTTTAGAGAATTATTGCTTAAAGAGCGAAGAGTACGAATTGGTTTCTATCCGAAATGAGGATATGCTGTTGATTAAAGAGTGGAGGAACGACCAAATCGATGTACTGCGGCAAAGAAAACCATTATCAGATGAGGATCAACGCAACTATTTTCGCGAAAAGGTCCTTCCGACTTTTGATCAAGCGGAACCGGAACAGATTTTATTGAGTTATTTGAAAAATGGAAAATGTATCGGTTATGGGGGCCTTGTACATTTAGATTGGGAGGCGCGGAGGGGAGAAGTCTCTTTCCTCCTTGAAACGGCCCGTGTTTCGGACCGCGACATGCATTCCCGGGAATTTAAAACTTATCTCGCTCTCATCAAACAACTTGCATTTAAAATATTAAAACTACACCGTCTTTCTACCGAAACATTCGACGTAAGACCTTGGCACGTTGCCGTGTTAGAGTCGGAAGGTTTTAAATTTGAAGGCCGCCTCAGGGATCATGTCAAAATCCAAGGAGAATACACAGATTCCTTATTACATGGCTTGATTATATAGTTAATTGCATTGAGAATCGAGATGCGGAAGCCCTTTCTTTTTGAGATAAAAAAGAAAGGGGTTCCGGCCTTCTCAATAGACATTTAATTTACTATATAATTAATAAAAAGAAGATTGTTACTGCTCCTGATTTTGCGTAAATTATGTACCCTGTTCCCTAAAAACGTCTAAAAAAAGAGCCTACGCGTAATTCTATTTTTTCTCATGAAATCAGTAATAAATTCTTACCTTCAAGAATTGGCGCAAAAAGTAAACCTTCCTCTTGCGCTTAATGAAAAGGGGCAATGTTATTTGAATCACAGTAGCGGACTCGACTGCATAATAGAAGTCCCTGATAACCAATCCATTTTGTTTTTATATTCACCTGTAATGCCTCTTCCAACTAACTATAATAAGGAACTACTTTTTCAGGTCTTATCGCTCAATCTGCACCAAATTATTACACATGGGACAACCTTAGCAATCGATCCTTCAACCCATTATTTCGTCCTTTGTTTTTCGAAACCCATTGAGTCTTTAAATTTTGCTTCCTTCGAAAATATCCTCGGTAATTTCCTTGAAACAGCTTCCTCTATAAAAACCCAATTACTCGAACTTATGAACACAAACCTTGAATAAGAGAAGAAGGTTTTTGTTCTGGCATATAGAATCCTTAGAAAGTGGCAAACTGCGAAAACCTTTCTTTTCGCGCGCAAATAAAAGGTTCTCGATCCTTACTTCTTAACATAATATTTAGCCCAATAGATAATAGGCGTTTGTAGGATAGTTACGGTAATGCGCAGGAGGTAGGTTCCGAGGATGTAAGACAGCGCGACTGTTTTCCAAGGGAGGGGATCTTTTGCAAAGACAATCCAGGCTAAAGTAGAAAAAATAGTACTGTCTATTAAGGAAGACATCAACATAGCCCCGTTGTTTCTGAGCCATAAGAACTTACCTTGAGTCAACTTACGTATAGCCTGATAACACCAAACATCATAATACTGACTGCATAAATAAGAAATCATACCTGAAAACAACAAAGCCAAAGAGGGTGAAAAAATGGCTAATAGGTGCCCGTGCATTTCTCCAAAACCCCCGTTTGGATTAAATCCAAGGGTAAACATCATAAAAACGGTCATTAAGACGGCTGCACAAAATCCCAACATCACTCCACGTCTAGCAGATTGAGGGCCATAGTATTCGCACAAAATATCTGTAGCCAAGTAAGTCGACGAGAATAACACCGTCCCCAAGGCAATGGGCTCCGGAAATAGTGGAAATTTTACCACTTTAAGTACCTTTATATTTGCAGCTACTACGGCAACCCCGATGTACAAGTACAGTCCAGGCTCCCCATACATCGTCAATAAAAACAATATAGATAAACAGCAAAAGGCAAATAAGCCCCCCGCGACTACCTCAACAGGCATCCGATTTAATAAATTAACTATCGTTTCCATATTTTAAACTGATCTATCTCTTATTGGGGCAACCCATTTTTCATCTCCCAAAAAGGTTTTCCCAAACCCCTTCCGAAAAGGAAATCGTTACGTGGGTATAAATTTTATAGGAAATTTATACCCGCGTAAGGAGCTTCTTTTGTCAAGATCTTAAGAAAACGCCATTAAAAAGCCGCTTTCATTGAAACGCGTTACTCAACAAAGAGTTTTCTATAATCTATAAATTCTTTTTCTTCGCGAAAGAAAAATCGAAAAATTTCCCAAGTTTTTCACGACGCTCGATTTTTCCTTTGGAAGGTACCAGGAAAACTTTCTTTTATCGCGAAAAGAAAGTTTTCCTGGTATTGCGTATTGAAAGAAAAAGGATTAACCTTTTTTAAGTTATGAAGAGTGTTTCGTTTAACAATACAGTACTTCGCGATGGACACCAGTCGCTGGCGGCAACACGAATGACTTTGGCCCAAATGTTGCCCGTTTGTAACCTGCTTGATTCTCTTAATTTCAGTGCTCTAGAGACCTGGGGAGGGGCTACCATTGATGCAGGTTTACGATTTTTGAATGAGTTCCCATTCGATCGGCTAGATGCCCTCAAAAAGGCGTTACCCAATACCCCGCATATGATGCTCTTGCGCGGGCAAAACATTGTCCAATACGCTCATTTTGCTGATGATGTGGTAGAAGCGTTCATTACGGTAGCGGCAAAGCATGGGATGGATGTTTTTAGGATTTTTGACGCACTCAATGATACGCGTAACATGGAAACAGCCATTAGGGCCGTAAAAAAGGCAAAAAAGCATGCCCAAGGCGTCATCTGCTATACAACCAGTCCGGTCCATTCGATGGAAACTTTTATGAAAATGGCCGAGAACATAGTCAATATGGAGTGCGATTCTCTTTGCATCAAAGACATGGCTGGCCTGATTCCCCCGCGCGTTGCATTTGACCTGGTTTCTTCCATAAAAAAACGCTTTGAAATCCCAGTTATTGTGCACACGCATGAAACGGCTGGTCTCGGAGCGACAACCTACTATGCTGCTATCGAAGCGGGAGCGGACTCAGTAGATACCTCCATTGCCCCTTTTGCAAATGGCACAGGACAACCTGATACCACTCGCATGCTGGCGCTTCTCGAGAATCACGCTCGAAAACCAGATTACGACAAAGAGACCCTTCATCAAATTCACATTCTTTTGAAAAAAACTTACAATGAACTTAGTAAGTTCACTAGTCCAGAAAACGAAAGAATTGATAACGATGTCCTTACCTATCAAGTACCTGGAGGAATGCTCAGCAATTTTAGAAGCCAACTCAAAGAACAAAATATGGCCGATCGATTCGACGATGTTTTAAAGGAAATTCCTGTTGTCCGCAAAGCACTGGGATGGATTCCCCTTGTTACACCCACATCGCAGATTGTTGGCGTCCAAGCCATGCTAAATGTCAAATTCGGTCGCTGGAAAAACTTCTCTCCTCAAGCCATCGATATTGCACTTGGTTTCTATGGACAAACACCGGCTCCCGTTGACCCAGAAGTGAAAAAAATCGCAATGGAATTCAGCGGTAAAGACCCTATCAACTGCCGTCCTGCAGACCTAAAATCGCCCCAAATGCAGTCCCTTCGCCAAGAACTTGCTTCAAAAAACCTCCCCCAACAGGACGAACACTGTGTCATCTATGCGATGTTTCCTCAAGAATTTGAAAAACATTTTCAATCTAAAAACCCTCCCCCCGGATCCCCTCCCCTTCCAGCACCAACTCCATTAAGTCCCGCAATCGCTGCTTCAAAAACAAAAACCCTTGCCCTAACCATAAACGGGAAGCAACACCTTGTCACAGTTCAAGAACTGGGAAATAGCTAAAAAAGCGTTCTTTTTTCGGGGAAACTGCTTTTAGTCGCCTAAAAGAGTTTCCCCGAACCCCTTCCGAAAAAGAGGTAATGCGCGTAATTAATTTTTTAAAATTAGTTACGCGCAAAAAAGAAACTTTTTTCTCATTTCAAAACTTACTCTTTATTCCCCCAATAGGGTTTTTAGAGGCATCCATTTCTTAAATACAACAACACTTTGACTGCCAACAACATATAAAAAGACACTCTCCCGAAAAGAAATTTTGATAAAAATTTGCTTTTGCGAAACGATCTCCTTTTCGGAGGGCGCTTGGGGCGACCCAAAGCGGTCCCCAATAACTTCCATTGTAAGCAATTTACGTACTGATTCTTATGTCTATATCAACTAAAACAGGTGATTCGGGAATGACATCCTTACTTTGCGGAATTAGGGTCAAAAAAACGCATCCTATTATCAGAGCATGCGCCTCCATAGATGAATTGACTGCAGCCATTGGGCTCGCCCGTGCTCACCTCTCCCAATCAAGGAATCACCACCCCCAAACGGATAGCATACAAAATATACAAAATATACAAAATACCCTTTT
Organism: Verrucomicrobia bacterium GWC2_42_7; assembly: GCA_001831055.1. Classification (GTDB taxonomy): domain Bacteria; phylum Verrucomicrobiota; class Verrucomicrobiia; order Opitutales; family GWC2-42-7-A; genus GWC2-42-7-A. Next base: position 6,514 of record MIDO01000002.1, read on the forward strand.
AGAAATTCAAAAACAGCTGTATGCACTCTGTAGCGACCTCTCTTCGCTTAGCCTACTTTCTCAGACGGAAACTGCACCTAATGTTTCAAAGAATCTACCCCCCTCTTTTTTAAAAGAAACGCACCTAGCCTTTTTAGAAACGATGATTACAGAACTGGAGAGAGGTACAAAAATCAACGCCTTTGTTTATCCTGGGAATAACCCTATCGAAGCATCGCTTCATCATGCGAGAACGATTTGCCGTCGTTCAGAAATCGATATTGTGGCTGTCTCCGAAAAAATTGCCCCCCTCCCTCCGCTTATCCTTCAATACATCAATCGGCTCTCCGATGTACTTTTCCTCCTGGCCGCAGGTATAGCATAGGCAAGTTAAGAATAGAGAAGAGGCAAAAAACCTTTCTTTTTGCGCGAAAAGAAAGGTTTTTTGCTGTTTCAAGAAGGGGAAAGAGACATTTAGCTCATTCGCTTCTGTAAACAGGTTACAGATTATTTTAACTAACTATCTCTTTATTTGAATATCTTTGCCGTAAAATCAGGTCCTAATAAGTCTAGATTCTGGTTAAAAAGTACATCATTTACCTGCTGATCAAAGACAAAAAATGGGTCTTTATCATTATTAGTGTCGCATTCAGATTTTGCTCTCTTAACAATCACCTGGTAAACGATTACAGCTCTTTCAGTAATGGGATATTCTGGATGATTATCAAGGACAGATAAAAACCACCCACTCGAATAACATTTTCCATTATCAATCAACCTAAAGCGAGCGATGTCACCTGAAAGAAGGTCATTGTCATGGAAGTTTTGATTTTCAGATCCCCCCAATGCATTGATACCAATGGGTGAAGCACTGGCAGCAATGATCCCATTCGAATCGAAAACACCACTGCTAACATTATGGCTGTTTTCAGTGGGAGGAATCATGCCTCTAATGGCCCAGCAATGATTATCATAACATAGGTGCGCTTCAGGAGAATAGGGCTTTTGTTCGGGCCAAAAGGAAACGGATATATAAACTGGCACATTTTCTAACCCAATACCTCTACCTTTTAATGTAGCCGTTAGTGTTGCAGGTAAGTTTGCATCGTCTGGATCTATTTGAGCAAAAAACGCACAAGATACAGAAGCGGAGTCATCACCACCCTTGCCATAATAAAAAGGAAGAGGCAGCGGCAACAATTTCTTCACAGACCGATAGTCATTTGCTTTGAATTTCGTAGGATCCTTTTGCAATTTTATAAAACCTCTATCATGCTCAAACCCGGACAAACAATTAAATACAGCGTTGTCTCTCCATATACCAGGTTGTTCGGCCGAAACAATTTTCTTTTGTGTTTTTGGGCTAGCGGAGCTGGGAGTTGTGGCTCCTGGTGACGGACTCCGACTCGTTGTTTGTCCCTTAGAAAAAACTGCATCAATCCAACTATACGGCTCAGGCAGAATAGCTTGGTAATGACTTCCTATTGCAAATATTTTTAAGCAATCCTTCTTTCTTAAAAGTTCATCCAACTTTCGTCCCCTCTCATCAGGAGACAACGCTACATAGGGTTTACCCGCAGACAAATCATAGCAATCCGCACAATAAACACCCCCTTGCTTAGCTATAACAACAAGCGGATCTCTTACGAGATAAGAGGCAAGTCTGAAGTCCAGATCTGTAGCTTCATATCTCCAACTCTCTTTACTTTTACCAATCGTTGTATAGTCCTTGCCATCATGAATAACGTTCGCAAAGTGTCCAATGGCTACTTTTTCGCAGAGATTGAACCCTTGTACGTGTCTTGAGCCGATTGTATGGTCTTTTTCGGCATCTGGCCGATTAGAATACCCCGTAAAACGCCCTAACTCGTCATCAGGCAATTCTTTACAAATCTTTTCAGCTCCTAATTGCAATGACATTCTAACACACTCCATTGCCTTTTGAACAAGCATCTTTATCTCTGCTTCAAGCGAAGAATTCGGCTTAGACAAGGCATCTTTAATTTTCATCAAAACCTCTTTAATCCTCTGATCTGCAAGCAGTTGAGGATCGCTCACAAACACATTCTCAAATAACCCATCTAAATTCACCTGAGGATCGCGAATAACGTCCAACATGCTTACGGCACTAGCTGGAGAAGAAAAATCACAAAATCCATTTTTAATAAGGTATTCAACCCCAAGCACGCAGAAACCACAATCGCCGCTACCTCCACAGTCGGCTATTGAAAGTCCTCTCTGCTTTAAATAATCATCCAATTTTTCTCTGCTGTTAAACACAGACTCAGGAGCACTACTCGTTGAAGCAGCAGCTTCCGTTTTTGCTTTGGCAGCGGCTTCAGCAGCTTTTTGCTGCTCCCTCTTGATCCTTTCGCCTTCTTCCTGCTTCTTCTTTGCAGCTTCTTCTTCCTGCTTCTTCTTTGCAGCTTCTTCTTCCTGCTTCTTCTTTGCAGCTT
>MIDO01000003.1:0-2034 GCA_001831055.1 Verrucomicrobia bacterium GWC2_42_7
CAGCCCAAAAAGGAACGTTACATCGCAATTTCCAAGGTTATAGCACCCATGCAGGGTGCAGTATTGCTGGATTTGGTCCTTCTGCCATTTCGCAAACAAAAAAATCGTACCGACAAAACACTAAAGACCTGGGCGTTTATACGGAAGCGATAAATAATGGTAACTTGCCAATAGAAAAAGGGTTAATACTAACAGACGAAGACCAATTGCGCCGCGATATTATTATGCAAATTATGTGCAAAGGAAGTGTCAATTTCCATGCGCTTTCCTCAACATGGGACCTCCCTCTAGATCACTTTGCCAACGACTTTAAGGCGTTCCAACCCCTCATAGATGATGGACTTATCTCATTTTCATCTCATACCTTGCAAGTCACTCAAATAGGCCGCTTCTTCCTCCGCCATGTTGCAAAGGTTTTTGATAAGTATATATAGTTAGTTATATTGAGAAGCGAGATGCGAAAACCTTTCTTTTCGCAAGAAAAGAAAAAACGTATAAAAATTCGCGCTTTCCAAAGAAAAGCGATTATCGCCCAAGAAAAATCGCTAGATTTTTCTTGGGCGAGTGAATTTGCTTTGTAATAACTTTAATGTCTTATGCTATACCTTAAAAAGAAAGGGATTTCGGCTTTACTATAGTCAATTTAAAATCTATAGATGCAAAGAGAAGGTTGTTTCCAAGAAAATGAATAAACCTGATCCCATTCGGCTGAACAAATTCGAAGAATTTTTTTAACCGGATCATTGGTTTTTCTTGGGGGAGGTCCGGAACCTCTTTCTTTTTCACCTCAAAAAGAAAGGGGTTCCGGCCTTATTAATAAAAATTTAATTATTCATACATGCAAGAAATTGAATGGGTTTTATCCTGTGAATCGCGGTTTGTGGCGTTGTATCGTGTTGATGCGGATCGCCCAGCCCAAGTGCTTGAGCTGCAGCAAACGAATTCGTATGATTCCTGGTTTGCGGAGTTTAAAGCCCAATTAAAGCAAATAGATTTCACGGTTAAAAAAAATCTTGCTGTATTGTTTCCTCGGCACCTAGCTTTAGCTAAAATTGTTCGATTGAAACAATCAGAGCCCTATACGCGGCAACAAATTGCGTTCGAGCTCGCAAAAATGATTCCCATTTCGCTTAATGACTTATTTTGGGACTCTTTTTGTATTGAAAAAAATACTTTCTTGGTCGTTGCTGCAAAACGAGATATTTTTAGTAAATTTAGCGAAATTTTAACGGAAGTTGGCCTCTCTCCCTCAAAAATCCTTCCACAAGTACTTTTAGATTGGCAATTCTTAAAAAATTTGGGAACAAGTTCCCTCCTTGTTCATATTGAGAACTCATCTACTTATTTATCAAAAATTTCTCCCGAAGTTGTCTTTCGACAGGCTTCTTTCGGCCTTGACTCTTTTATCCATAACTCGACAGAGGAAGGTGCTTTTCAAAAAGTAGATGTTTTCGCCAAAAAACTCATTTCTGAAATCAAAGAGCTGCATACAACGCATCTTCATTCGATATTTCTCAATTTTAAATGCGTCGATAGCAGCTTGAAACAAATCCTTGCCCAAGCGCTACAAGTTCAAGCCCACGAAGTGCCCTTAACCCATAAAAATATCCATTCTATTGATTTCAATTTCTTGCAACAAACACCCCGTTCATTCTTGGAAAAACATAAAAACACTTTATTGCTTTTTTGTATTCCAGCGGTGATTATTTTCTCTGTATTTGCATGTTTTTTTAGAGGTCAAGCCTTTGAATTTCAACATGCTATTGAACAAAGAAGTGCGGAAATACGTTCCTTGGAAAACATCCAACGTACCCTCGCAACTCAAGCCACAGAAATGAAGTTATTAGAAGAAAAATTGAACAAATGGAACGTTTTTTATTCTCAAAAAAATGAGTGGCCCTCTTTTTTTACAAAAATCCAAGAAGTTTTTGAAGCTTGTCCCTACGCCTGGATTAATGGATTAAAGACCATCTCAACTGACAATTCTACTACTAAAACCGTCGCTATCTCCGGTACTATCTTTGCCCCCCTTAA
>MIDO01000003.1:2049-5252 GCA_001831055.1 Verrucomicrobia bacterium GWC2_42_7
GCCTAAAATCTCTCTTGCAACTCATCCCCCAAAAAATCCCCCATTCAACGATCTCGAGCCTCCAATTCTCATCCCCCAATAAACAATTTTGCCACTTCTCTTTATTGCTAAATTACTATATAAAATAGGTTACATTGATGTATCCGAAAACTTGGACACTTCTAAAAACCCTATTGAAGGAATAAAGAGTAAGTCTTTGAACGAGAATGAATTATCTTCTTGTTTGCGCGTAACTAATTTTGTAAAAATTGGTTACGCGCAAAGTATCTCTTTTTCGGAAGGGGCTCGGGGAAACGCTTTTAGGTGACTAAAAGCAGTTTTCCCGAAGTTTCCAGAGGCCTCTAGGTTTCCGGAGGATCAACTCAACCATACTTATATACGATGAATGAAGAATTTTTTCAGCGAACGACGATTGAAGTTGCGGAGAATTTGTTGGGGATGTTGCTGTGTCGTAAGATGGCCGATGAATCCGTACAGCGTTGTCTGATTCGAGAAGTGGAAGTTTATGATGGTGTGGAGGATAAGGCTTCTCATGCTCACAAAGGAAAAACAAAACGCAACGCTGTTATGTTCGGCCCAGGAGGCTATTGGTATGTGTACTTGTGCTATGGTATGCATTGGATGTTAAATTTGGTCACAGAAAAAGAAGGATATCCCGCCGCGATCCTCATTCGGGGTGCTGGCGATTATGGTGGCCCAGGTGTTTTAACAAAAAAACTCAATATCTCTCATTCCCTAAATGCCAAACTGTGCTCTGAACAGTCAGGCCTGTGGATCGAGAAAAATCTCGCAAGCCACCCTTATACTACCCTCAGGACCCCACGCATAGGCATTGACTACGCGGGAGAATGGGCTCTTGCCCCTCTTAGGTTAAAGATGGCAGAAAGATGTTAGTTTAAGTTTCGAGTGTGTTGGACATCGCATTCATATTCGGTCACGTACTGCAGAAAAACATCAGTTCAACTTTTGAGTGTGTTGGACATCGGACTTACATTCGGTCACGTACGTATGTACGCTCCCTCATGTTCGCCTCGTCCGCCTTCTCAAAAATTGAACTGATGTTTTTCTGGCGGATTATGAGGAGGACCCAAAGCCTCCTTGTCCTCCTGCTCGAAATCTTAAACTAACATTCTTTACGTGGGGTTATGCAAAGAGAGGAAAAGTCAATTTATTGAGAGTAGGGGAATGTTTGCAGCTCATATTGAAAGATATAGCTAAAGGGATTGAGTTCTGAATCGAAGTTGTTGCGCGAGAGTAAAATTTGTAAAATTTTACCCTCGCGCAAATATAGTAAAACGCATTGAAAATGAATACAGTATTTTGTTTTGGGGCGACTTCTCATCCATCGCATAATAAAAACCGTAAGGTTTTTATTATGCGATTATTAAAAGTGTTTCTTGGGAAGGTGCGGAAACCTTTCTTTCTTCAGAAAGAAGGGTTTCCGCGTATCTATTCTCAATGCTATTTACTATATCTCCTTTTCGGAAAGGGGCTTGGGGAAACCCGCTTTTAAGCGATTAAAAGCAGTTTTCCCCAATTTATCCGATTTTTTTAAAAAAGCGAAAAAAAGACTTGGCAAATTAGAAGAAGCGGGTAGGTTTTTAGGGCATTGAAAAAATGTAGTGTTTTTTCAGAATTGATGGTGGGGTATCCAAGTGGCTAAAGGATGCAGACTGTAAATCTGTCAGGGTTCCCCTTTCGAGCGTTCGAATCGCTCCCCCACCACCATTTGAATTTAAATGATAGATGTTTGGGCGAACCGCTTTTGGTCCCCCAAAGCCCCTCCGAAAAAGAGACCGTTGCGCAAATGCAAATTCCGAAGGGAATTTGCATTTGCGCAACAACTTCTTTCCCTGTGTGTTTTGGGCTAACGATTGTTTCAGAAAGAATGGTCTTAATTTTTCGAGAGTTTTGGGTTTCGGATTCGTAATTGTTTCCCTTGTCCGCCTGCTCGAAAAAACTTTGAACTAACCCTTTCCTTCGGTTGAAAAGACGGCGACAAAAAATCCTTAAAAAACTGGTTACCTCAATACCTCCTTTTCCGAAAGGGGCTTGGGAAAAACTGCTTTTAAGCGATTAAAAGCGGTTTTCCCCAAATTTTTTTTAAAACATGAAAGATTTTTTTAGAAAAGCAAAGACGTTGATACCGGGTGGAGTTAATTCTCCTGTGAGGGCCTTTAAGTCCGTGGGTGGGGTCCCGTTTTATGTGGATAGGGCGGATGGGGCTTATTTGAAGACGGTGGATGGGCGAGAGCTTATCGATTTTGTTTGTTCGTGGGGTGCGATTATTCATGGACACAATTCTTTGGAAATTAGAGAGGCCGTTATCCAGTCTTTGGAAAGGGGCACAGGGTTTGGGGCTCCTCACGAAAAAGAATTGGAGATGGCCGAACTAATCCGCAAGCATTATCCGTCTATGAAAAAAGTGCGCATGGTAAATAGTGGAACTGAAGCGACCATGTCAGCCATTCGCTTAGCGCGCGGATTTACTAACCGCTCAAAAATCCTAAAATTTTCCGGTTGTTATCACGGTCATGCAGATTCGTTTTTGATAAAAGCGGGTTCTGGCGCGATGACTTTTGGTTGTCCCGATAGCCTCGGCGTTCCTGCGTCTTTTGTGAACGAAACCATCGTTATCCCTTTTAATAATGAAGTCGTTCTCGCACAAACGATAGAAAGGTTTTCTGATGAATTGGCCTGCATCATTGTTGAACCATACCCAGCGAATTGCGGTCTCATTCTCCCCAAGCCTGGTTTTTTGAAAAAAATAGAGGTTTTGGCGAAAAAGTTTAAGATATTGTTAGTTTTCGATGAGGTGATCACGGGTTTTCGTGTTAGCTTGGGAGGTGCCCAAGCCCTAGAGGACATCCAACCCGATCTTACGACGTTGGGGAAAATTATCGGAGGAGGACTCCCCATAGGCGCTTTTGGAGGTCGAGAAGATGTTATGGATTTCCTTGCCCCAGAAGGACCTGTATACCAAGCAGGGACCCTAAGCGGAAACCCGATTTGTCTCGCAGCAGGGATCGCAGCCATCAAGTTGTTGGAAGCTAATCCCTCCATTTACGACCAAATCGAAAGGCGCGTGGAATTTTTAAAAAAATCCCTATCGCAAACCGCGAAGGAGAAGGGCATTCCCCTCCAAATCCCTCATAAAAAGACGCTTTTCTCCCTGTCGTTTTCAGATAAACCTATAGAAAACT
>MIDO01000003.1:5322-5467 GCA_001831055.1 Verrucomicrobia bacterium GWC2_42_7
CTTTCTCGCTCCATCCCCCTTTGAGTGTTGCTTCCTCTCTGCCTCCCATACAGACCCCATCATAGCAAAAGCCGCTGATATTTTAAGTAAAAGCTTGGAATAAGAAAATTTTGGGGAAAACCCATTTTGGTCCCCCAAAATAGGT
>MIDO01000004.1:0-147 GCA_001831055.1 Verrucomicrobia bacterium GWC2_42_7
TCCGCTGCTGCCTTGAGCCATCTTAAAGCTTCTCCTAAATTCTTTTTCACACCCTTCCCGTTGAGATACATTGCACCCAGGAGGTATTGACTTTCCGGATGTCTCTGTTTTGCTGCTGCCCTGAACCAGGTGACTGCTTCTCCTAAA
>MIDO01000004.1:263-9159 GCA_001831055.1 Verrucomicrobia bacterium GWC2_42_7
GAGCTTCCGGATGTCCCAGTTCTGCTGCTGCCCTGAACCATTTGGCAGCTTCTCTTGGGTTCTTTTCTACGCCCTTCCCTTTGAGATACATTATACCCAAATTGCTTTGAGCTTCCGGATGTCCCAGTTCTGCTGCTGCCTTCATCCACTTGACGGCTTCTCTTGGATTCTTTTCTACGCCATCCCCATTGAAATACATTGCACCAAGATTGTTTTGAGCCTCCGGATGTCCCTGTTCTGCTGCTGCCCTGAACCATTTTTCGGCTTCTCCTGGATTCTTTTCTATGCCATTCCCGTCGAGATACATTAAACCTACTAGGTATTGAGCTTCTACCCTTTCGTTATTCCTTAGTATTCCAAAAATAAACAAAGCCTCTGTATGCCCTAACTTAGCAGCATTGGCGAAAAGCTCGAATGCGCGGGAATCCCCTTTCATAAGAAGGTCTTTCGCACAGTTAAAGGTAACCTCTGCACGGCGTTTTTTTTCTTCTTCTGATCCTGCTGCCTGCCTAGGTCCCATAGATGGGGAAGAAGAGGATGAGGAAGATAAAGACGGAGATGAAAAGTGCTCCGCCCTTTTCATCGCTTCTGCATATTGCAAGCAGTACCCAGCTACAGCTAAAATCATTAGTGTCTTATAATATTTCATTTTGGTTCCTTTATTGAAGATCTTAAATGTAAGCCAATTTCTCTGGGTATGGAGACATAATCCAAAAAATCTCGAAAAACTTGAAGCTTTAAAAAAATGCTTCCAAATGCTTTCGTGATTTCTTAATAAAAACAATATAGCATGAGTAAAAAAGGTGTTACAAAAATCAATCCCTTTGCTCGAACAAAAAAGTCATGCTTTTTTTGTTCGAGCACTATCGTTTTTCTTTGGGAAGCTCAAATTTATATATATATATCCTTTTTTCGCAAAAAGAAAGGTTTTCGTAACTTGTCACTTCTTAACTTGCCTATGGTATATTCCTCTAACCTTTATTTTTGTGCAAATACACTAAGATTTTCTCTCTTTATTTTTAATAGGAAGGGTCGTATATTATAAAAACAGTTTTGTCAAGAGAAAAACAAAAAAGAAATTGCGCAAATATCTCCCTTTTCGAGGGGAGGAATTGGAAATCGGTTTTAAGGGATTAAAAGCATTCCTCAAATCAATGAAGCTGATTATCTCGTAAAATATAAGAACGCTGTGCCAGGGAAGCGAACTTAAGGTTGTGAGTGACAAGGACTAAGGTTATTTTGTGAGTTGAGCAGATTTGAGTGATGAGCTCGAAGACTTGTTGGGCTGTTTTTTCATCCAGATTGCCCGTGGGTTCGTCGGCAAAGATCACTTTTGGTTTATTAAGGAGCGCTCGAGCAATGGCAACCCTTTGACATTCACCGCCGGATAACTGACTCGGTAGGTGCGTCAATCGATGGGACAGTCCCACTTGATCAAGAAGATGGAGCGCGTCTTCCTTATCTGATTTCTCTAATGGGCCTAATATCCTCTTGGCCATCAAAACGTTTTCAAAAATATTCAGTTCTGGAAATAAATGATAAGATTGGAAAATGATACTTAAAAACTTTGCTCGAAACTTTGTTTGAGCGTTTTTACTTAATTCACTCGTCGAGACGCTGTCCCATAGCAATTTTCCAGAATCGGGATTTTCTAATAGTGTTAGTGCATAGAGTAGGGTTGTTTTTCCGGATCCAGATTCCCCTGTAATGCTAACAAATTCTCCTGGAGATACTTGTAGATTAATTCTCTGTAAAATGGGCAGGCTTCCTACGGGAGTTTTGTAGGATTTGTATAAGTCTATGGCTTCTAGGATAAAATCACTCATTGCGTAGCGCCTCCGCCGCTTTAACTCCGGATGCTCTCAGTGCAGGAATATAGCCGGCAAATGTTGAAATAAGAATGGTAAATAGCGAAATAAATAAAAAATCCCTCCATTGGTAACAAACTGGGATTTTGGCGAATTCATAAAATTTGACAAAAGCACTCTCTCCATGCGTGATCCTTGCCAATAAGGTAATGATGTCATTGCGAAAGATAAGGGCAATCCATCCTAGCGTAATGCCCAAAAAAGTTCCTATGATACCTATGAAAATACCTTGGAATGAGAATATTAATGAAATGCGAAAAGTATCACCGCCCATAGCGTGTAAAATTCCGATTTCTCGTGTTTTTCTTACTACGTTGGTCATCAACGAGTTCATGATTGTAAAAGAAGCCACTAAAATGATAAACATCATCACGAAAAACATCGTCGTTTTTTCCACCTTGAGCATGAATAGAAAGTCCTGATTCATCTCCATCCAAGTAGAAGCAATCGATGGAGGGGGTAATTTGTCATTCAGTGAAGATACAAGTTTATCCAGATCAATATCTTGTTTTGCTTTAATGGAGATCCCATGAATGCCTTCCCCTAGGCCATACAGTTCTTGCATTAAACGCAAGCTGCAGAGTACCGCGTTGGAATCGATCGAGTTTAACCCCGTCTCAAAAATCCCCACTACTCGTACTTCGCGGGGCAATAACACTTCCTCATTTTTGAGACATTCTAACATCAAAGGGGTGTAAATGTCTATGGTTGAACCAACTACAGCACCAATTGACCTAGCAAGAATAGAACTCAAAAGAACAGAGTCATCGTCAACTGAATCAATGTTACCTGTTTTTACAAATTTTTCGAGTGCGATTGTGTTACGAGCCCGTTCAATATCAATTCCTTCTATAATGGGAAATGCCGGATGATTCAGGTGCTGTATCATGACCATGCCCTTGGCAAACGGCATCGCAGCAGCCACTCCTGGCTCTTTTCCTACCTGTGCCAACAAAATTTCCGGTTTGTATATGATCCGCGACGAGGTGATCTCTGCGTGCCCGTTAATGTTGATCATTTTTTCGCGGAATTCGACCCCGTAACCACTCATAACACACTGGACAATAACAAGTACCATCACACCCAATGTCACTCCAATTACCGACATCACCGTAAAAAATGGTACCCTCCGTCCAGTCGGAAAAAGTTGCTTTATCGCTATATATATATACCAAGGCATAAAAAGAATGTTTATATGAAAGCTTTGCGGGGCGCTGTTTTTAGGGAAGCCCATTTTGGTCCTCCAAAATGGGTTTCCCTAAACCCCTTCCGAAAAGGAGGCCGTTGCGCTAGAGTAAAATTTTGCAAATTTTACTCTAGCTCAAGAGATTCTTTCAGATCGGACTAGGGAAATGACTTTTAAGAAGAATCTACCATGAAAATCGTTTTGCACAAGACCTTCCTCGCAAATAACTCCTTTTCGGAGGGGGCTTGGGGGAGGGCTTTGGGGAGACCAAAAGCGCACTTCCCCCAAATCATTAATTTGCTTTCAGAGTAGGGAAGAGGATGGTATCGCGGATATTAGAGGCACCGGTTAGGAGGATGGTGAGGCGGTCGATTCCGACACCCATTCCGCCGGCAGGAGGCATCCCGTATTCAAGCGCATGAAGGAAGTCAGTGTCCATTTCTTGTTTCTCGTCACCTACTTGCTTTTCAAACATTTCTCGCTGAATAAAGGGATCGTTCTGTTCCGAATAGGCGGGTGCGATTTCTTGTCCGTTGATGCATAATTCAAACACATCGAGGACGGAGGAATCGGTTTGATTTAACTTAGCTAAGGGGCACAATTCCTTTGGAATGTGGGTAACAAAGGTCGGCTGGATGAGGGTGGGTTCGATGCACTTTTCAAAAACATCGTTGGTCACTGCAAAATCCTCTAAATTAGGATCAACCTGTATCCCTAACTCGCTGCAACGCTTTAACTTCTCTTCTTTTGATCGAGAGAACCACTGTGGATCCTTCGTCGCCTCAATAATCAGATCTTTATAAGTGGCTTCACGCCAATTGCCACTAAGATCGATGACAACCCCATCTGGTCTTGTAACTTGATAACTACCAATCACTTTTTCGCAAATGTGATGAACCATATCCCGCATGAGGTCCATCATCCCCCGAAAGTCACTATAGGCTTGATAGACTTCCAACATCGTGAATTCGGGATTATGACGCCGAGAGAGCCCTTCGTTGCGGAATACGCGTCCTAATTCAAATACACGGTCAAAACCGCCAACGAGCATGCGCTTTAGGTAAAGTTCTAGGGAAATACGCATGACAAAGTCACAATCTAGCGCATTCATATGCGTTACAAAAGGTCTAGCAGCGGCACCGCCTGCAACATTTTGCAACATAGGCGTTTCGACTTCCCTAAAATCCCTTGACCAAAGAAATTGTCGAATTTCCTGCAAAATTTTCGTGCGCATGATCATGCGATTGCGCGACTCTTGATTGGTGATCAAATCAAGATAACGCTGCCTCAAGCGTTGTTCTTCATCGACCAGGCCATGCCACTTTTCAGGCAAGGACCGCAGCGATTTGGACAAAAGTCCTATCTTTTGGGTGCGCACTGTTACTTCCCCTGTCTTTGTTTTAAAAAGAGGACCCGACGCTCCCATGATATCACCGATGTCCCATTTTTTGAAATCTAAATAGGCGCTCTCTCCAACTTCGTCCTTTTTTACATATAACTGTATAAGTCCATCTCTATCAAGCAACTTAAGAAAGCAAGCTTTCCCCATGTCCCTGAAAATCACTATCCTTCCTGCAACCGATACCTCCGTTTGGTCTTCGTCCCTCTTGTAAAGACCGATTGCCTCCGCCGAGGTGTGCTTTTGATCCCAATTCGCCCGAAATGGATCAAAACCACTCGACCTCATCTCTTCTAACTTCTGTACCCTAACCGCGTACAAATCACTCGTGTTTTCAACAGCTATCTCATTCATATATCATAAAATATGTATTTTTTATTGGGAAAAGTGCGAAAACCTTTCTTTTCCAGAAAAGAAAAGGTTTTCGCGCTTTCCAAAGAAAAGCGATCGTCGCCAAAGCAAAATCTTTAGGATTTTCCTTCGGCGAAAGGGAAAATTTTTATGCTTACTCGCCGTAAATACGATCTCCCAAAACCAATCTGAAAAAGAACTCTTTGCGCGAAAGTAAGTTTTTAGCAAAATTTACTTTCGCGCAAGAACTTCTTTTGGAAGCGTCTTTTTTAGAAAAATGTAAGTTCACTTTTTCGAGCAGGCGGGCAAGGCGAATATGAGGGAGTGTACATGCGCGTACGTGACCGAATGTGAGTCCGTAGCCCAACACACTCGAAAATTGAACTCACGTTTTTATTTACAATGTTATACTAACATCCCTCTCATAATCAACCGATTCAATGCCGAATCCGAATAATTTTAGAAAATCTTTCTGATAGCCGTCGAAGTCGGCTAGGGATTTGAGGTTTTCTGTATTAATGGAATCCCAGACTTTTTTTACGGCCTCCTGGATTTCTGGTTTCATTTCCCAGTCGTCTAAGCGTACACGTCCTTTTTCATCAAAGTTTAGATAGGAACCATTGTACATGTTGTCGGCAAAGAGGCGGTACATTTGTTCGATGCAATCTTCATGTAACCCCTTCTCTTTCATAATATTGAAAAGGATAGAAATGTAGAGAGGAACAACTGGGATTGCCGAGCTGGCTTGGGTTACAACAGCTTTGTTAACGGACACAAATGCTTTTCCTCGATATAACTTGAGCAGTGCATTGATCTTTTCTGCAGAATGCTCTAGGTGTTCTTTTGCCTTGCCAATCGTTCCATTCGTGTAAACAGGCCACGTGATCTCTGGTCCGATGTAAGAGTAGGCGACACTGTTGGTCCCGTGTGCAAGGACTTTGGCTTCATGTAAGGCGTCCATCCACCATTCCCAGTCTTCTCCGCCCATAACCTTTGTCGTGGCAAAGATATCATCTTCAGAAGCAGGACCGATGGTCACGTTTTGAACAACGCCTTTGTCTGTGTCGAGTGTTCGACTCGTAAATGTTTGGCCAATAGGCTTTAAGCACGATTTAAATGTTTGACCCGTTTTGGGATCCATCCTCCGAGGTGAAGCTAAGCTGTAGACCACTAAATCAACAGTGCCTAGATCCTTTTTGATGGTATCAATGACTTGCTGCTTCACTTCATTAGAAAAGGCATCGCCATTAATGCTCTTTGCGTAAAGACCTTCCTTCGCTGCCGCCTTCTCAAAAGCAACAGAATTATACCATCCAGCAGAAGCGGGTCGATCCGGGGCTTCCTCGGGACGTTCGAAAAAAACCCCCAAAGTGGCTGCTTTTGAACCAAATGCCGCCGCAATTCGACTAGCCAAACCATAACCTGTCGACGCTCCCAACACTAACACCTTTTTTGGTCCATTCCCGATCGGTTTCTGCTTTTTCACATAATCGATCTGCTGCTGAACATGCGCATTACACCCTTCAGGGTGCGCCGTTATACAAATAAATCCCCTTATCTTTGGTTTGATTATCATAAAAAAATATCTTCCTCCTAAAAAGATCCCTAAACTCTGCCTTCTTGTCAAAAGTTTTTTGGGGAAAACCCATTTTGGACCCCCAAATAGGTTTTAGGTTTTCCCTAAAAAAATACATGCAACTAATCAGGACAATACTCGGACAATAATTAAACCAACAAAAAACGACAAAATGGATAGGGCAAAGGTCAGCGTTGTATAGGTAATTGCAAAAAAATACTGTTGTTTTTGATAGAGTAGTCCAAATTCTAATGCAAATGCAGAAAAAGTAGTAAATCCTCCCAAAACTCCCGATATTAGGAAAAACTTTATATTATCTGGCGCCTTCCAATGTAGGGTCATTAATTCTGACAAAAACCCCATAAAAAAGCAACCTAACATGTTAACTAACAAAATGTAGCAGGGTAGTCCATAAACAGCTAAAGGAAGAATCTTTCCTAACGCAGCGCGAAGAATAGCTCCAATAGCACCTCCTAAACCAACAACTATATAGTGCGATATCATATCTAAATCCGGAAAAAATGAGAAAAATCCTCTCAACGAGTTTTCCCAATCTAGACCTATCTTACGAAGGATAGTGCAAGGCAACAAGGATAATGTTTTTTATCACTTTTAAAAACTAGACATAATATTTATTGTGCGAACAAAAGATTGTTCTGAACGCAATAGGAATGCGATTTGCATCAATGATCATGTTCAGATAAAAAGGCTTTGAAGTCACCTGAAAACACAACATAAAACATAACCATATTAGCATCGATCGAAAAATCCCTCCGTTTCTGCGCGAGAATAATTTTTTAAAATTTATTCTCGCGCAAAAATGGAGAAAATGGAAAAAACTCCTTTTCGGAAGGGGGCCCTTGGGGGGAACCCATTTGAGGGGACCAAAATGGGTTCCCCCAAAAAAATCTCGTTTACCTCAAAAAAGGCTTAGCGGTTAAATCGATGTTTTGTTTTAAGAGCGGGTGTGTGATTTTATTATAAAGGATAAAATCGATTTTGTAGGGAATACTGCTTTGATCAAAATCACATAAAATGGAACTTAAAACGGATTCATTGACGTCATCAAAGCAAACCAGGTCGATGTCCGAATGGCTTTTGAATGTGTTAGTTGCACGGGAACCAAAAATCGAAACACGCTTTATCTCTGGGTATTTTTTCAAAATACACAACATGGCCGTGATTGTTCGTTCGTCTAACCCAAAAGGACTCATTTTCCCCTTTGTTGTTTCAATAATGTATAAAGGGTTTTAAGCGTGCAACTATATTGATTCTGAATAGCTTCGAAAGCTTTTATGAAATTCTTTTCCGAATAAGTGTGACTCATTAAATTCCTGTGGTCGAGCATGTCCATCCAAGGTTGCCCCTCTTCAATTATCTTAGCTCCAATGGCTTCTCTAATGACAGTGCGTGGCGTTATGTCTTGAAGGACAATCCCTTTGTATTCTAAAAAGTCTTTTAGGGTTTTCCAGGCCAATTCAAATGTGTACTCAAAGCGCTGAATGACACCCTCTTTTTCTAAAACCGACAATTCCCTCCCTTTCTCCTCTCCGTCAAAGACTTCGTTTAATAAATTAAATGCCCTTTCAAAATTCTGAAATCTCAACTCCCAACGCTTCATTTCCATAAAGATAATGCTATATTAACTCAATTAGTAGTCAATCATGTGTTGGGGAATCTAACAGAATGCAAAGCAGTTTTAATAGGGAAAGAGAATCTTTTTAGGCGAACAATTTGAGCCGAATGCTTTTGTTAGAATGGCTCCGTTCCACTTTTGAAACATCGCGGGCATTGGTAATCTCTAACTCATCAATCAAGCTTTGGAAGTCAATGCTCGTTAAATCGATGTTTTTTTGCTGGAGAATTTGGCTTTGTCTCACTGCTTCAGAAGCAAGGCGGACTAATAGTTCTTTCTTTGGATGAGGGAATTCGATCATATCAAAACGATTAGCCAACGCTGGATCTTCGATGGGTTCGTTCGCTGCAGCGAAAATTAACATGGGAGGAACAGGAATTATGATAGATGAACCATCTTCTTGAGTCCCAAAATACTTGGTAGGTAACTGAGACATATTCCCATTAAAAACACGTTTTGCGGTATCAGGCTCTTGGTTCAACCAAACCGCCTCATCCATAAAGAGAAAAGATCCTCTTGCATTGGCTTTCAACTGATTCCTTAAATTGATTAGCATGATGGAAGGTATTGATTCCGAACCTTCTAGTATTTCAGACGCTGTCTTTTTCCCCTGGGCTGCAACAGTTAATTTTCTGTCAAGATGAACAGCATGCGGAACTAATTCATTGATCCAATTTTTTTACATAAAAGGCAAGGGAAATAGCACCCTCATTTCCTTCTGCATTAAAGGAAGATTTCCCCACGCCCTCCCTTTGCTCTCTGAATCCACAATCCTGCAAAAAGACCTTAGTTCAGAATTTTGAGCAGGCGGGCAAGGTAAACACGACCGAGCGTACATATAGCATAAGACATTAAAGAAGAGACAAAAAGCGAAAACCTT
>MIDO01000005.1 GCA_001831055.1 Verrucomicrobia bacterium GWC2_42_7
TCTTAACTTGCCTATGCTATATATACAAAAGCGGCCCCCTCCCTAAAAAAACTTCAAAAAAATATTTGTTTAGGAGAAGAATCTTATAGACTGTGAATATGGGAATATCGTTTATTGATATTGTGCGTCAGGGAGGTTTTTTGATGATACCTCTGTTACTTATTGCAGCTGTGGCGCTTATTTTCTTTTTTGAGAGGTTTTTGTTCCTTCATAAGGGGCAAATTCGAACCAATGATTTTTTGCAGGGAATATTAAATCTTTTGAGAAAACAGAGCTTACTTGAAGCATTGACAGTTTGCGAAGAAACACCTGGTCCTATTGCGCAAATAGTTAAAGCTGCCTTGCTAAATCATGAAGCTGGTGAGACAAAGCTACGGCTAGCAATCCAATCAGCCGGTCTCACAGAGTTACCCTTTCTTGAAAGGCGGGTGAATGCGCTTGCATCCATTGCAAAAATTGCTCCGATGATCGGGCTCCTGGGGACTGTCCTTGCGCTTCTTCATGGATTTAATGCAATGCAGGCATTGGGACCCTATGCCCAAGCTTCCAATTTTTCGAGTTACGTAGTCAGTGCCCTCATCACAACGGCAACAGGGCTGACCCTTTCCATTTTGTGTTATGCAGGACACCACTTCCTTCTTGGGAGGGTGCGTGCGATTGCTCACGACATGGAATGGATTGGTAATGAAATGCTGCACTTCCTTTGCGACCGCCTTCAACAAAACTCACGTACATGAGAGTCTCATTATCGCCGTTTGACTTAAGAAATCGAACCAAATCTCCCAATTGGAATTGGGACTTTGTCCCCTTTATTGCGACGCTGCTGATCGGGATAATGTTTGTGCTTTTGGGGTCTAAATTCATTCTATATCCCGGTATTCCTATAGAATTGCCTGCTATTCAAGAATCCGAAGAATTTTACTTAGAAGGGGTTCCTTGCACAACTGAGCTAACCCTTCATGATGATCAAATTGTCCTATTCGAGGGAAGAATACAATCGATTAGCAAGCTGGAAGTTACATTAAAAGCCTTCATTGATTCCTGTAAAGAAAAAGAGAAAACGCTTCTTATTAGGGCAGACCACCATGTAAAAATGGAAACCTTCTTGTCTATTTGTCATCAAGCGAAAAAGGCAGGATTTAAATCTCTGCAAATTGCAGCTACCAGCGAAACCTTACCGTACAACAAAAATTAAATAACCCATTGATTGCGAAATAATTAACAACACAGAACAGTGAAGTCTATCAGTGACAATAATAGAAACTATCTTATAACGAGAAAACCCTTAGTTGGAGGCTTCGTGCTTGTTTTTATTCTACTACTGATCACTTCTGTCTGTCCGTTGTCGAGACTTCACCTATCACGAGACCTCAAATCAGGCAAGACTTTCAAAATAAAATACTTAGAAGACAACAATCAAAGCATACTTCAACAGCAATATTTACTTTTTTCGAATATAACTCCGCTCTTTTTTAAAACACCTCTTAATTATCAACCATCCGTTGCACCCTTCCTTGAAGTCTCTAAATCTATCTCCGTTGATCCAGTTTCACTTCCACTAAAATTCGATGAAAATGCGTTTGGCGTTGACTCTAATTTAGTTAATCCAGCACAAGTTGATTTATATGCTTGTCTTATAGATGACCATTATTGGGACTTTCTTTCACTTTTTGGAAAAGATCTTTTACCAACCAAAGACACAGGACAGAGACCTCCCTCTAATTGTCGAATGACGAACCTCCAAGTCAAAGGGATACACACACACGTACCCATAAAAGTTGAAAACGCTAAAAACTCTTATTGGGAGCAACCCCTAGAATTTTGCGTCTTTGTCGATAACTCAGGACTAATAACACCCCTACTCAAAACGAAATCATCCGGTCAAGAGAAAATCGATAATGCGGTACAACCCCAAATCGAACATTTTCTATCGGTATCCCCCCTCCCTCCGAATTATTACATTCTCCAAATTACTCCTTAAGCTTTGGAGAAAACCTATTTGGGGCACCCAAAAGCAATTCCAAAAATCATCTCAACTTCAAGGTACTCAACCCGATTAGGGCAAAAATGAGTGAAATTATCCAAAAGCGGATGACAACTTTTGTCTCAGGCCACCCCTTGAGCTCAAAATGATGGTGGATGGGAGCCATTCGAAAAATGCGTTTCTGATGCCGCAATTTATACGATCCCACTTGCAAAATCACAGAAAGAGCTTCCATTACAAATACGCCGCCCACAATAACCAAAGTGAAGGGTTGTTGTGTCATGAACGCGATGGAACCCAGTAAACCTCCTAGCGCGAGAGATCCGGTATCTCCCATAAAAACTTCGGCAGGGTAAGCGTTATACCAAAGGAAAACCATTCCAGCCCCAACAAGAGCCAAGCAGACAACTGCCAACTCTCCGCAACCAGGAACATGACCAATGAAGAGATAATCCGCAATAGTCGCATGACCTGCGACGTAAGACATAATGGCATAAACCAACGACGCTGTAATCGTACACCCAATGGCAAGCCCATCAATTCCATCCGTGAGGTTAATAGCATTGCTTGATCCTGCGACAACCAGAAAAAGGAAGATAAAGACAAACCATATTGGCATCGTGACCAGTAGAGGTTCTTTGGAAAAAGGAATCCAAAGTTCGCTCATTTTTAAGTGAGTCTCCGGATTTATTAGCAAGATGAAAAGCACAGCAAAAACGATCCCGGCTTGCATAATCAACTTCCATCTACCTGGCAAGCCACGACTATTTTTTTTGCTGACTTTCAAGTAATCATCCCAAAAGCCTATGGCGGTCAATCCGGTATAAACAATAAGCGCACAAGAAACATATTCATTCAATTCAGCCCAAAGAATGGAAGAAAGCATTACGGATGCATAGATAATGAGCCCGCCCATCGTAGGAACATTCTTTTTCCCGGCATGCAGATCAGCCAATTCGCGCACCTCTGACTTGTCCCGCAAAGTCTGAGCCAATTTCAGCCTCTTGAGCCAATTAATTATCATGGGAGCAATCCAAAAACCGATTGCCATAGCTGTCAACGTCGCCATGAAGCAACGAAAGGTCAAATAACGGAACAATCTCAGTGGACCACAATATTGTTCCCAGCAAGAAAGATAATGCAACATGTTGTAGTATAATAAATTAAATCAAAATACAAAAAACTTTTTTGAGAAAAACTAAGATTTTTGCCCTTCTCAAGAAAAACGAAGGATCACGCGATCATAATATAGTAAATTTATTCCTATTGACGATACCTAAATTCCTTTCTTTTCAAGGAAAAAGGATTCCTGCCTTTTTTAGAAAAACCACAGATCGGGTTCATTCCTGTTCTTGGAAACAACCGTCTATTGGCGTCAACAAAACTTCAGTTCACCATACAATGACTATCTTGCATCGTTAATGCATTGAAAATACAAGGTGCAAAAACCCTTTTTTTCTTGCGAAAAAAAGGGTTTTTACTCTCTTCAAAAAAAGCGAAGCAAGGGGTAATCAAAAAACTTACAGTTTTTATTAAAATCAAACAAAGATCATTATCTCCCAAGAGATAACGCCATAGAGATTTATTTTTTAAACTGCCTTAAATCACCCTAAAGGACTAGAATGTCCATGTACGCTTCTTATGGCGATTTTGCTTAGCACGCTTACTGCGCTTGTGCTTATTCATCTTCAAACGACGTTTCTTTTTTAGATTGCCCATAGTAAAATTTTTTGTTTTGGAAAAATATGTAGGATTAACAATTATTTAGGAGAGTAAAGCTTTTTATTTAAAAGAATACATTTTTTAAAGATAAAATCCCCGGAAAACTATAGTAAGAAATCTATTGACGCTGCCGGAACCCCTTCCTTTTTGAGGGAAAAAGAAGGGTTTTCGGATGTGTCAATTTGACCTGATTTTACTCTATCGTTTTAAAGCTAAATAGGCGGTCGGGATGAGAAAGAGGGTAAGGAGGGTACCGATGAGGAGTCCGCCGAAGAGGGTGATGCCGATGGTTCGGTGGAATTCGCCACCCGGCCCTTTCGCGAGCATGAGAGGAATCGTTGAGATAATCATGGCAATGGTGGTCATCATGATGGGCCTAATGCGTAGGCGTGTAGCCTGCTTTATTGCGTCATAGGCCGTTAGTCCTTTTTGCATTTGAAGATTTGCAAAGTCAACAAGGAGGATACCGTGCTTGGAAACAAGGCCAATCAAGGTGATTAACCCTACCTGCGAGAAGGTATTTAAGGACGAACCTGTCAATTTTAGAGCAAGGATGGCCCCACTGCTTGCGAGAGGAACGGTTAATAGGATAAGGAGGGGGTCGACAAAGCTTTCGAATTGTATGGCTAGGACAAAGTAGATAAAGAGGATAGCTAACCCAAAGAGTGTAAACATCATTGAAAGATTTTCTTGTTCGAATTGAGCTTTTTTTGACAGGACGAGTTTCATTTCATCGTGCGTCCATTCTGAGAGCTTTTTTTGTACATAGTTAATGACATTTTCCTTGTTGGCTCCTTTGTGGTAGTCAACACTGACTAGAGCAGCACGCATTTGGTTGTAGTGCATTAGGGTTGGAGGCACTGCCGTGAGTTCAAATTTTGCAATGGAGCTCAACGATACCGGATTCCCTTTAAAATTTATTAGATAAACTTCATCTTCATTGTGTAGGTTTTCATCCGTCTTAATGGTTGCGAAATAAGAGATATGGTCCTTGAGGAACGAGTTTTTTTTGTAATCCCCGAATGAAGTTTGTAGGGTTTTCGATATATTGTCTGTGGAAATGCCTAGCAATGAAGCTTTTATCTGATCAATATTTGCCTTAAGCGATAGTTGATTAAGGTTTAAGTCATGTCGGTATTCTTTAAAGATCTTATCTTGTAGGCCCATTTTTCTAAGTTCTTCGAGGACCGTAAAAAGTTTCTCATAGGAACCTGTTGTTTGGACATAAAAAGAAAAATCACTGGTATCAGCGCTATCATGGTCAAGGCCGGGGAGATTGTTATCCCACGACCAAGGATAAATAGACACAGAAGGGATTTTTTGAAACTTCGGCTTAATGGAATCAATAATTTCCTGAGCAGTTCTTTTTCTTAAGGAAAAGTCCTTTAGGGAAGCGACAACATCGGCTCCCCCCCAAGAAAAGCAGGGCACATTTTCTACCTCTGGAATAGACAGGAATATTTTTTCTATTTGAGAGACATATTTTGTATCAAATTCTTCTGTTGAGATAGCAGACAACGGTTCGACCCTCGCCCCAATCAAGCCCCGATCTTCTTTCGGGACTAACTCATGGGGAAGTTTTTTCAAGAGAAGGCCAGCTAGGGCGCAAAAAACCAACACAATTAAAATGGATAGCTTTCTATGAGTTAGGCACTTCTCGAGAACAAAGACATATAGGGTATGGCAAGAGAGAATCCCTTGTTTGACCCTGTTTATTAGGGTTTGCAAAGGCAACAATCTATAAGCTTTTTTACAAAAACAGATAAGCTTTGAAAAAAACGGAAGGGTTGTGAAGAAAGAGTTTACTTTAGCAGAAAAATTGAGGGGTTGATCTTTTGTTTTGGAAGGAGATTGGTCGTGTTTGCGGAGGAGTTTTGAACACATCATTGGGGTGAGGGTCAATGCAACAAATCCGGAAATTGCAACGGCTCCAGAAAGGGTTAGGGCAAATTCTCTAAAAATGCTACCTATGGGACCCTTAACAAAACCAATGGGTAGATAAACGCTTGCCAGGGTGAATGTCATAGCAATGACAGCAAATGAAATTTCTTTCAAACTCTGCCTCGTCGCTTGGAGGGGAGTTAATCCTGACTCTATATGTCGGTGGGTATTTTCGAGTACAACAATGGCATCATCCACAACCAATCCGATAGCTAAGATCATGGCGAGTAACGTAATGACATTCACACTCAACGCCCATAGTTGCATAATAAAAAAGGTGCCTACCAATGAGATCGGAATGGTGATAAGAGGAATCAATGTAACGCGTGCGCGGCGCAAAAATAGAAATATAATAGCGACCATACAAATAAACGCTTCGATCAAGGTATTTCGCGTTGCGTACATCTCGGCTCTTATAAACTCCGCCTTATCTATATCAAGGGTCAAATGCATTCCCTTTGGCAAAGTTTTATTGATCTCATTAACCCGCTCTTGGACTCTTTCCGATACCTCTAAGGGGTTTCCGTCGCTCGACTTGGAAATTGTCATAAAAACGCCTGCTTTCCCATTGAGACGGACACGAAAATCTTTGTCTGCGTCCAACTCAATTTGTGCAATGTTTTTTAGAAGAATTGGCGTATTTTTCCCCTGTTTAACAACGATGTCTTCAAACTCTTGAGGTGTGCTTAGGACAAGTTCTAGGGAAATAGGAATGGATTTTTGAAATTTTCCTGCAGGAACGGTTATTTGATTGTCTTCCAGAGCCTTTATAACATCGTTGGCAGAAACCCCATGAATAAACATTTTTGCTCTGTCTAAAGTGATGCGCATTGTATAAACTTGGCCCTCTACATCAACGGAAGCGACCCCGGGCAAGCTTTTAAACATATTCTGGAGATATAAATTGCAATAATGGGTCAATTCAACGGGTTCTCTGTCGGCAGAAGATAAACTTAAATAACACACCTTATCTACATTATTGCCCAAGCGAAAAATAGCTGGAGTAGAAGCTTCCTTAGGAAGCAGCATTGCGAAACCACTCAATTTATCTCGCACAGATGCCAACGCCTTATCGATGTCAAATCCCGCTATAAAATCCAAAACAACTTTAGATTCTCCAAACTCTGAATAAGAAGTCATTGAATCAACGCCTTCAACCCCTGCTAGCATCCGCTCCAGAGGCAATGTTATTTTTGCTTCAACCGTATCTGCATTTGCGTTTGGATAATAAATACATACCTTGAGTTCAGGCTTCCTAACATCCGGGTACTCCCTCACCGTTAAGTGACGAAAGGCTAACAAACCAATCACCACTATCATGAGGTTGACCACAATCGTCATCACCGGGCGCCTAATAAATAATTCCCAAAATTGCATGTTATGTAGATGTTTTATAATTGGGTAATATCCGAGAACCCTTCTTTTCGCAAGGAAAGAAAGGTTCTCCGGTTCTCCCAAAGAAAAGCGGACGATTTGGCGACCAAAATCTTGCAGATTTTTTTCGCCAAATAAAAACAGTTTTTAACGGGGCCCAAAAGACATTTCCCGGATAATCTTTCCTAAAGATTATGAGGGTGAATACAACTGAGAATCGAGGCATCTTTAGGCTTGTATTCGAAAGGGCTCAACCGTGAATTTATTTGGCGAGCAAAATCTGTAAGATTTTGTTCACCAAATCATTGGTTTTTCTTGGGAAGGTCGCTGAAACCCTTCTTTTTTCCCTCAAAAAGAAGGGTTTCAGCGCCTCCATTTTCAGTATATTTTCCCATACAAGCTTGCACTGGGCAGCCGTCATACAATTTACTTTGACCGCGAAGGATGACGGTATCGTCTTTTAGCAATCCGCTGGTTATTTCGATCTTTGTATCGCCGCGCAATCCGATCTCAATGGGTTGCAGTTTAGCTAACCCGTTTTTGACCAAATAGATGTGCATTTTCCCTTTTTGAAGAAAAATAGCTTCCTGAAGGAGACCTAATGCACGTTCTCGTTTAGAGGATTCCAATCTGACCCTTACGGTGCCACCTATATTGAAAGTTAAGACTTCCGGCTTTACTTTGATGGCGCCCATGTGGGTATCAGGGTCGAGGGATTTTTGAACCGATTGGATGAGTCCCAAGTACTTGTCGTTAATAATGGCCGTTTGTCCTTCTTTCAATAATCCTATAACATCCTCAGGGACATCAACATAGACATGCAAGTGCTGAATGTCGCAAAACTCAACCAAGGGATCACCTGCCTTAACGGCAGAGCCTTCTGAGACTTTGAACATACCGCAAACTCCATCAAACGGCGCTAAAAAGAGTGTATTTTCTAAAGCTTTTTTTGCTTTTTCGACATTTATTTGCTCGTAAAGCCAGCGTTCTTTAGCGGATTCTTTTGCTTTTTGACTTTCATGTTGGCTGTTAAACAAGCCCTTGTACCGATCAAAATCCCTTTTAGCGTATTTTTCTTTGTTTCTGCACAATTCATATTCCCGCTGAAGGTTATCATTTTTTAATTGTAGTAACAAAGTATCTTTTCTAATAAAAGAGCCCGGAGTGACTGCTATTTTCTGAACAATACCACTTACCTCTGAATACAAAAGTGCTTGCCTATCAGACTTTACAATACCGACCAAACTTACAGTCCTAGATATCATCTCTGGCTTGACATGCATCACTTCTACAACAATGGGCTGCGCGTCGTCCCCCCATGCGTTATGCATCAGAAAGATACCCAGCAATAAACTAAAAAAAGCCCTGCGCATGTGGTGTGTTAAAGTTAATTTCTAATGACAATGCCGGAACCCCTTTCTTTTTGAAGTAAAAAAGAAAGGGGTTCCGGACCTCCCCCAAGAAAAACTAATGATCGAGCTGGACAAATCCTTCGAATTTGTTCAGTCCGATGGGATTCGGTTCTTTTCTGGTATTGAAAACAACCATCTTTTTGAGTCAATAGATTTTCAATTTACTATAAATCTACAAACTTTATTCAGTTTCTGCTATAGTAGCATCTTGCAATAAAGTCATTACAACTTTATTCCTCTCGCCGAAGAAAAATTTTTAATTTTTCTTCGGCGACATTCGCCTTT
>MIDO01000006.1 GCA_001831055.1 Verrucomicrobia bacterium GWC2_42_7
AAAAATCGCTAGATTTTTCTTAGGCGATAATCGCTTTTCTTTGGAAAGCGCGAAAACTTTTCTTTTCTTGTGAAAAGAAAGGTTTTCGCACCTTGTCTATTCTTTAATGTCTTATGCTATATCTTCAGGAAAGATCTTCATTTTTCCGAAAATAGGGTTTCTGGCGGTGTCCAGATTTTGATCGTCAGATAATATCGTTTTTGTTTGGAAAGCGCAAAACCCTTTCTTTTTTCGCAAAAAGAAAGGGTTTTGCACCTTGCATCTCAATATAATTAACGATAGGAGCGTCTCAATTTACTTAAGGTTCTCGGATGGAAGGGTGATGGGGAGCGAGACCGTTGGACGGTTTATCCTCAGCCCGAATTTGACTGTTTTTCTCTGTATCATTAGAGAGAGGGCTCAGAGAAGTTTTTGCGTCGTCTGAGTGGGTCCCTTGGTCTGCATCCTTAGCTATAGCAGGTTGTGTGTCTAATTTAAATACCGTAGGGGCTGCAGGGGTGCTTAATTTTTGTTCACTTGTTGTTTCTTCAGTTATTTTTTGATTTGTAACCTGTTGAACCTGAGTAGCTTCTTCTCCTTTTTCTTCTGTGGGCTCTTCTCTTTTTAGAGAAATAGGTGCAATGGAATGGGTTGCCGGTTTTTGATCGACCGATATAGGCTGCTCTTGCTTATTCGAGACAGGTTGTGTTGGAATGTTATCTTGACCTGTGAGAACACCTTTTTTCTTTGGTTTTTGAACAACATCAGTGATTTGCGGCAGGGAAGACTCTTCTTTGGCTCCCTTAGTTTTTACGTGAGCCATTCTGGTGAGAGCAAGCCCAAAGGCTGAGACAAAAAATAATACGCACAAAATAATAGTAAATTTACTTAGCTTAGATGAAGCCTCTCCGCCGAAAGCAGACTCAGCCATACCGCCTCCAAGGGCAGATCCCATGCTTGCGTTGGAGCTTGGTTTTTGTTGAAGAACAACTAAAACTATCAATGCGCAGAGCAATAACAATAATATCGTAAAAAAATTGGTAAAAAATGACGCCATATCTGTTCAATTACAAAGGCTATCATATTGGCCTCTGGAAACCTAGAATCAAGACAAATTTTATAAGAAATGTAAAAGGTGCGAGGCATAATTAGTTATAGTAAATTGTATTGAGAAGCGAGGTGTGAGAACCTTTCTTTTTGCGCGGCAAGAAAGGTTTTCGCGCTCTCCAAACAAAAACGAGACTACTTAACCATCAAAATTTTCTATCCCCCAAAAAATCCTAAAGTCCCTGACACGCTAATAAGCCGGAGCGATTGGGAATGGAGGATTGGATGAGCTCGCAAATGGGGATGGAGTGGGGATCTTTTAGTAGAGAGGAGGCGTACTCTTTTAGAGATACAAATTCCATTCCTGACGCTAAGGCTTTCTCTATGAAGGCATTAAATAGTTTAAATTTGGCTGAGCCTTCTAGTTCTGCATGGATGGTCAATACATTTAATGTATTTTTCATGATAGATAAGTAGTGATTTGGAATCGCGGACTCATCTAAAAATTCTGGGAGGCCTAGAAGTTCGTCGAGCGTGGGGAGGGTTGTGGGTATTTGGGGTGTTTTGAAGACAATGTTGTTGATTCGCGGAAAAAAGGGGGAATGGCCTCTTGTATCGGAAGCGTAGAGTAAATTTGCTCTATCATAAGTAGTTAAGCTATTGGTGTTTGCTTGCCATCCAGGGGCACCGGCTGTCTGTGGTTTTTCTCCGAAAATTTTTTGAAATTCAGTTATTGCCTTTTGAAATTCTTGATCCACTTCGGCAGGGGTCATCTGATGGACGTAGTCTTGCCAACGGAAGTGATCATAACAATGGATGCCGACCTCAAATCCGTCGTCGCGCATTTGGCGCATGATCTTCGCATGGCGCTTAGCTATGTGAGGCGCAGGTAAGAGCGTTCCGGAGAGCAAAGTCTTCCAACCATACACCTGGGTAACTTTCGTTCTAGCTACCTTTTTGAAAAATCCTGGTCTAAATATCCGACAAATAGCTTTTCCTGTGTTATCGGGTCCAAAACTGAACAGAAATGTGGCAGGAATTTGATATTCTTTAAAAAGTTTTCCTAACGGCAACACGCCATTCGCCGTTCCCTGATCCGTATCGACATCTACTTTAATGGCTAATTTCATTTTGAAATGTAAATATAGTAAATTCAAATTCTATTGACGATAGTAAAGCCCCCGCGAAAAGAAAGGTTTTCGCAACTTGTCGCCTCTCTTTTGCAGCATGCTATACTATTGTCCCTTTTCCCTTATAAAACCGAGATTATTTTTTTGAATCCAACCTTCTTTATTTTTTGATAAGTGGGCGAAGAAGAAGCCGTTATATTCGGTTTTGACGGAGACCCTAGAGCCTTCTTCGATAGAGGAAGTGACTTCGCTGGTGGGGGCGGGGGATGTTAATAAAGGTGTTTCTTTTTTGATAATGATGGCATCGTTAGCGTGTTTATGTGCCACTAGCAGGGGGATTGTCCCCAAGCAAAGAATGAGTGAAGCGGGGAAGTAGAAAAAGAATCTGTGTCTGAGTAACTTGTAGAATAATAAAGCCGCGATTAATGTCCAGAAGGCGAAGGAGGTAATCCATACCCACGTATCTATTGTTAATAACTGGAGAAGGGTGTCGCCAAACGTTGATTTTTCTTTAGCGAGGCCACTTTTTTTTCTGACATATTCCAAGTTTGTGAGGATACCTTTATTTCTTGGGTCTATTTGCAACGCTCTTTCGTATTCAAGGATTGCGGGCCCGATATTGCCATTTTGAAAATAAGCATTGCCCAGGTTAAATCGCAATGAACTAGATTCCCCTTGACTCAAGCAAGCCTGATAACTTTTGATAGCTGTTGTGAAATCCTGATGCATATAAGCATTATTGCCCTCGTCAAAAGAGGGATTTACTTGGGCCCAAATGGAATAGGTTTTTGTTAGCATTAAGAAGATGAGGATGCAGAATTTCATAGTTTCTTCTGTAAGGAGGCTACGACTAGTTCTAATCGTTTAAAATCAGTTTCTATTTGATCTTTGGTCAGTTGATTGCGAGCAAATTTTAGTAAGTCATTGGATGCAATAATGGCTTCTAGATTCATTATTGTTTCGTCATCAACGAGTTGTGTTTTTAAAAAGTCTCTAACTTCCTCGAGTGTTGCGGCTGAATTGACCTGCAGCCATAGTCGGCTAGTTAGGGTTTGTATGATAGATTGGGTCGACGAATAGAATTGTTCGTAATGATCTTTTTTCTTGGCTTCAAGCAGCTTATTCCATTCTTTTTTTAATATTTTTTTAACAATGATCGAATGGGCAAATTTTTTATTAGAAAGGTATTTTTGTCGGCGCCGATTCCAGAATGCGAGGCAAAGGAGGACAGTAAAAAGGGCGCCCTGAATCCACCAGAAGAGATAACTATGGACGATAGATCCAGTTCTAGGATGTAATGTTTCCAGCCGTAACTTTATGGGAACGAGAGCATTTTCATTTATTTCTGACTTTTTAGCAACGGGTTGTAGCGTCGGCATGGGAACTTTTTCTCCAGCTTTGACTAAGATGGGATCGGTTTTTGCGAAAGCCAGTTCAATGTATTTTTCCTGATGGGGATCAAAGAAGTTAAAAGAAGCCTGTGGGAGAAGAAGGTTTCCTTTGTTTTGTGGAATTAAAACATATTCAAAAGTGAGCTCCCCTTCGAATTCGGATTCGTCCTTGGCTTTAAAGGTGCGTTTGGGGGGGTAAATTTTCCAATTGTCCTCATCAGAAAGATTAATTGCCTGGATTCGCTCGAAATTACCTTTCCCTTCAAAGGAGAAGGAAACAGCCACAGGATCTCCTTCTTTGACTTCTTTTTCGGATAAAATGGGTTGTTTGAGTGTAAA
The DNA here is from genome assembly GCA_001831055.1 of Verrucomicrobia bacterium GWC2_42_7. Taxonomy (GTDB): domain Bacteria; phylum Verrucomicrobiota; class Verrucomicrobiia; order Opitutales; family GWC2-42-7-A; genus GWC2-42-7-A. The sequence goes on from MIDO01000006.1 coordinate 3,887, forward strand.
TTGGCCAATTGCGCCCTTGAATGTTGTGGGTTTTCCGGCCGTTGGGAACGGAAGAATCTCACAAGTCATTTCTTCCGTGTTTAAAGCAACTTCTCTAGTTGAAGGAGACCCTCCAAAGAATGGGAGGAATTGATCCTCATCCTGACCGGAAGGATCTATGGTAGTTGTTAGCAAATTCATCGAAAAGGATAGCGAATCATTTCCCGTCTTTAGGCAGGTAAGGGATCCTTGCCATTCCACTTGCGTAACGCTCGTTCCATCTACCTTGATTTCGGATTGATGAGGGTTGCCCAACTTTAATTTTGAAAAACTTGATATAGCATTGCACTCAATCCTTGTATTTTCCCGTATTTCAATTTGTTTTCCGCACTTTAAAACCAGGTGGACGGGAATGACTTCTCCCACGAAGAATTTTTGTCTATCGGAAAAGAAATCAAGCCTTAATAATTTGTTTGGTGCAGCCTTTTTTACTGTGACTGACGCGGAAGGAATTTGATACTCTTGATCTCTAATTTTTACTGCAAATGCAGGTATTGTGAATTCTCCTTCTTTGGAGGGGACAATACTGAATTTCAAAATCTCTCGAATTTTTCTGACGCCATTGATGTTTTCTGTTGAGCTAACAGGTTTACAGCTAACGATTTTAAGTCCTTTAACTTTAGGGATATTGATAGTTCCGTGTATGCGCGTGCCAATGATTTCAATACAATAATAAGCGATATCACCTACAGGGACAACTTCTGGAGAAAAGTAAGTTTCAATGAAGATATCATCGGCTAATGCAGGAAGGCTCGTAACGAGCAGTATCAAAGCTACTTTTCTTAGTAAACCTATGCAGCAACGATTCATGTGTGTTACCAATTTTTTTGATTCTTTTTATGAGTGTTTGCTTTTTGATTATCAAAATCTTCAAGAGACAGTGGAAGTTTTTTTTCAGAATTTTTCATAACATCTAGCATGCGGGAAGCCTCTTCTTTTGTCATAGCTCCGGCTCTTTGCTCCTCTTTATCGGAGTCTTTATCAGCTGGTTGTTCATCCTGTTGTTGAGTTTCTCCTTTATTATCTTCCTTTTCTTGTCCTTCTTTGGAGTCCGTTTTATCCTCTTGTTTTTGTTGCTCTTTTCGAGAATTTGTTTCTTTCTGATCCCCTTGCTTCGGATCCTGTTTTTGCTGATCCTGTTTATCTTTATTCTTTTGTCCCTCTTTTTGGTTACTCTCTTGTTGCTGCTGCTGTTGTTCTTGTTGTTTTTTTAATTCTTCAAACAGCTTCTTCAATAGGTCATAATTAAATTTTGCCTCTTCGTTTTTAGGATTTAAGGAGAGAGCCTGTTCGAAATGTTTTAAGCCAGTCTCCCATTTTTTGAGAGCTTCTTGAGGATTTTGCTTTAGTAATTCCTCCCCTTGTTTGTAATGAGAGTCTCCCAGATTATAATAGGTTTTCTCTTGTAGATTAACGTCTTGCGTCTTTAATGTCTCTTGAAAATGCTTTCCCGCATCGTCCCACTTCCTTTGTTTATACAAACTAGTTCCCAGATTATAATGGATTTTTGGATTTTCCGCATTTCCTTTCAGTTTTTGTTGGTAAAAAGTGGTCGCTTCCGCAAAATTCCCCTCCGCAAAGAGCTTTTCTCCTTTGCTAGAGATTTCAGGCCATGTAAGTAAACTTCCTAATAAAACTAAGTGCAGCATAATTTGGCGATCTTAATGAGGGATATGTCCTTCTAAAAACTATAATAAAATAGATTGAGAATAAAGGCATTTTTACAGCCTAGATATGAAAGATATAGTTAATAGCATAGAGAATAGATACGCAGAAACCCTTCTTTCTGAAGAAAAAAAGGTTTCCGCACCTTCCCAAGAAACACTTTTAATAATCGCATAATCAAAACCTTACAGTTTTTATTATGCGATGGATGAGAAGACGTCCTAAAACAAAATACTATATTCATTTTCAATACGCTTTACTAAACATAGGCAATAAAGTAACTACAACTCCTTTTCTCTCGCCGAAGAAATTTTTTAGGATTTTACTGAGGCGACTTTCGCTTTTCTTGGGAAAGCGCGAAAACCTAGACTCCTCTAAAAACCCTATTTTTCGGAAAAAGATGTATTTAGGATATATTATGATTGAACTACGTCTGCGCTCAACAAGTTCTAAAAGAACTTGTTGAGCGCAGATTGTCTCCTTTTCGGAAGGGGTTCAGAAAAAGGTGATTTCAATTTCTCGAGCAGGCGGACGAGGCGAACTCGACCGAGCGTACATACGTACGTGAGGGAGTGTGAGTCCGATGTCCAACACACTCGAACATTGAAATCACCTTTTTTCTGTCGGGGAAACGCTTTTATGCGACCAAAAGCAGTTTCCCCGCGATTTTTAGAGGTCTTCACCTTTCTTTCTCCGCGAAAAAGAAAGGTTTTCGCAACTTGGCAATTATTGCTTCTTTTTCAGAAAGGTTTTCCGAGTGGTAAATAAAGGTTCTAAAGATAAGCAGAGGATGGCAAGGGCGAGGATATATTGGAATCTTTCGATGGGGATCTGTTCCATGTGGGACGAGAGTTCTTGTTTGGGGATTTTTTGCAAGAAGTGCTCGTATAAAGTAAAAAAACCTTCTCCTTTATTTCCAAGGGGGACATACACTCCTTTCGCTTTTTCGGCAATTTTTGTCAAAGTTTGCTCATCTAGCACCGTTTTAACGATTTTTCCTTCTGCATCTTTGAGGAATTCAATTCCTCCGTCTTTTGAGAGGATAGGGATCAAATCGCCTTTTGAAGATCCGATTCCAACTGTATAAATGACTATTCCTTTGGCGCCAGCTTTTGCGGATTCAATAAGGCCTTCTTGTTCAAGATCTTCACCGTCTGTCACTAAAATGAGGGTCTTAAAGTTCTTGCCTTGAGCAAAGGAAACCTGTGCTTCTCGGATTGCTGCGGCGATATCTGTTCCCCCCTGAGGAATGGTTTCCGTGTTGATGGATTCCAACGTCTGCAGGAACGCCCCATGATCGAGGGTTAGGGGGCATTGCAAGAAAGCATTGCCTGCGAAGGCGATTAGGCCAAGGCGACTTCCTTCTAGGGTTTTTATGAAGTCTTGTATCGCTAATTTTGCACGGCTCAATCGATTGGGTTTGATATCCTGAGCTAGCATGCTTTGGGAGCAATCGATAGCAAAAATGACATCGATTCCTTTTGAATGGGACTCTTTCCACTCATGTCCCCATTGAGGTCTCGCTAACGCAATACACACTAATAGGATGCCTGTTAATAAAAGAAAATATTTTATTCTTTGCTTTGTCAGGCTGTAAGATTCCAACAGCTGTCCCAGCAATTTTTTAGATGCAAAGCAGGATAGGGCGAATTTTCGCCTTTTGTGACTCACATAAAGGAGACCTATTAGAACCAAGAAGATTGCAGGAGCTAAGTATAACCAATCGAAACAAGCGAACTTCATGGTAACCTCCTTGTTCTTGTAAAAAATTGTTCAATTAAAAGGATCATAAGTGCGGCTAAAGCTACCCAATGAAAGAGTTCCTCATAACTTGAATATTGTTTAAGTTTTACCTCTGTTTTTTCCAGGGCATCGATTTCCCTATAAATGCCCTCTAATTGCTTTTTGTCCGTGGCTTTATAACAGTTACCCTCAGTCGTTTCAGCAATCTTTCGTAAGGTTTCAAGATCTATAGAATAGGTTGTGTGTGCGATATTTACTTGCCCCCATACATTTTTTGCAACCTGTTTATTGTCATCTAGATACAATGTTGGAACGCGGCCATTATTGCCAATCCCAATTGTATATATTTTAACCTTATAACTACTGGCGGCTTCTGCTGCAATGGTCGGGCTTATTTGGCCAGTGTTATTAACGCCGTCTGTTAATAAAATGATAATTCGGCTTTTCGCTGGGATGTCACGTAAGCGGTTTACGCTCATTCCGATAGCGCTGCCGATGGCGGTTCCATCTTCTATCATTCCGATTTGCAGGCGTTCCAAGTTTTGTTGCAGCCAACTATGATTTAATGTAATGGGGCTTACCAGGTAAGGTTCCTTGGCAAATGCGATTAAACCGATTCTATCATTAGGTCGCTTTTCAATAAAAGAACGCAAAACGGTCTTTGCCACATCTAGACGCGTTATAAGCTGGGTCGGTTTTTCTGTAAAATCCAGCGCTAACATAGAAGAAGAGACGTCAACGGCTAATACCATATCAATGCCGCTCGATTCTATTTCTGAGCTTTTTTTTCCCAATTGGGGTCTGCCCAGGGCAATGATCAGCAACCCCAAAGATACCAAGCGCATAAGGAATATAAAAAAGCCTAGAAAGGTTTTGTTTTTTCTCCCGATATGCTTAGCCAACGCGATGCTAGAAAAAAGGATAGCTCCACTTTTCCCCGCACGCCCCTTTAGAAATGCCAAAACAGGCAGCAGCAGTAGGAGCCATAAAAACTCTGGATTGCGAAATTCAATACTAATCATGCTCATTTTAATTTAAGCTTTGTTAGGCTTAGGGAAACTGCTAAAAGCGTTTCCCCAGACCCCGTCCGAAAAGGAGTTCGTTGCGCAGGAACAAATTTTTGAAAAATTTATTCCTGCGCAAGGGGAGATGTTTTTTTGAAATTATTTTATCTTGTTGATTGTTAGATAATTATATTATTATTTCATTTATTTTGCGTTTCTAATGTAACAAGGTTTTTTGAAAGTAGCGTCCAGCATCTTGAATAGCTCGAGATCATCAATAAAATCAACCCCTTTGCGCGAACAAAAAAGTCACGCTTTTTTTGTTCGCGCAATATTCTCTTTTTCGGAAAGGGGTTTGGGGAA
>MIDO01000007.1:0-8738 GCA_001831055.1 Verrucomicrobia bacterium GWC2_42_7
TTAAGCCTATCTAATATACATTTATCCTATTAATGGTAAATTGGAAGGTATGCTGCATTTAGCCCTACCTATTGTCAATTTCTTTTACGGCAGGATTGTCTTGTTTTATAAATAAGTGCAAGGGAAAAAACTACAATATTGGGATACTAAACCAAATCGACCAAAAATTCACCGAAACGAAATAAAGATCGTTCTGTTGACACCAGTCCTTGAATCAGCCCAACCGCATATCAAAATGAGGTCTGTATGGAACATGTTCGTAATGATCATCTTTGCATTTGACACTATATACTTTTGTCTACAGGGTGCTCTTATGAAAAGGATTTGCTTATTATATTCGTTTTTTTATCTAACTTTCATTTGTTCTTTTTTATACGGTTTACCGGATTTCATTTTTGTATCAGAAATCCCCGTATACCTTCCATTCGAACAACACGACGTTAGTGAGCTATTATCGGAAGAAATTAAATATTTTAGGCATAAAGCAGGCATATCATCTCAGGCCGAGGCCGAAGGGACTCCGAGTCTAAATGTCAATTATTGCATAAGCGAAAGTAAGTGGAGAGGTTTGTTCAAATCTTACAATAAAGAACGTATCAAGAAGAAAGGTACTCTAAATTTTTCGGCAGATATGCGTAGACTCAGAAGATTGATTGATCTCTTTGAGACGGAGTCGTTTGGAGAGAATTCTGAGGAATCCTGTATAAAGGCGGCAGATAACTTGCGTATTATCTTGTTGGCTAATAGGATGAAATCTATCTTTTCTACCAAAAATCAATCCCTCAAAGTGTCTTATTGGGATTTAGGTTATTCTAATGTTCTCCTATTGCGCGGCTGTTGGGAACCTAAATGGGAGAGGAGGGAAAAAGGAAAGGCTCCTAAGCCTGTAAAAATTAAAGAGGTACGAGCCTATATGAGACATTGCTTGCAGTGCTTTTTAGATGAAACGATCAGCGAGAAAGAAAGGACACGATGGAAACAAAAGATAGATTCTTTAATGGCAGAAGAAGCGAATGTTAAGAATAGGGACCGAGTTCCCTATCATGAATTAAGGGAGCACCTCCGTGTCTCTGAACCTCGTTGCAGATTTGTAAAAGAGTTTGTTGGAGTCCATCCCGAAGCAAGATTATATGAGTGCACACACGATAGTGACGTTGTAGGATTGCGCATGACTCCAGATAAAATTTCAGACGACCAATCCCCATTATGCACAGGTTTATATACATACTACACTCACATCTTAACCAAATTAACAGTAATGGAACTACCATTACCAGATGTATTAACCACTGGCTATAGGATTGTGTATGATAGTAGGCGTTATACTACAGAAACACTATATGCATTGATTCACTCGGTCATAGAAGAAGATCGTTATGCCAGAGCAGCCGCTTGTGGAACAGATTTTAGGGCTTCATACATCTCTGAACCCAATTGTCTGTATTTAGTGCCTAAAAACGAGGATCATATACCTTACTCTTTTCTTATTTTACCTAATGGTAAGAAAATAAATCCTGGATCTCATAAAGATTATGATCCTTGCGAGAGTATGGCCATTATGAATCAAATTCATAAAATAAAAAACATCTATTCATGCTCTCATAAAGAAGCAAGGTGCTACTTTGATGCCTTGCATCCAGTTTGGATGCAAGCTCCGCAACGTATGTTGTTGTTTAAAACATCACAAACTCCAATAAAAGCAGAAAGGTTTGGTCATTATAATGTAGGCGAGGACCTATTCACTGTTTACAACAAACAATCGATTTTAGGACTATCAAGTCAGATCTCACAATCGCCATTTGCCTACCGTGATTATGCCAATACATTATATAGACAACTCGGTCTATGTGAAGGCAACTATTCATGTAGGAATGAGGAAGGGGTACATCAAAAAATCTCAAATCCCAATAAACTATTTGCCTCTTTAATTCCGACAGTATTCAATTATTACGAATCAATATTATTAAGCAATGGAACCCCACCCACTTCAGGGGTGTTGCGAAATACATACACAGAAGGTAAAACCGAGCAAGACCCTGACTATGGTCATGTAGTTAAGCGGTTGAATGCAATCCTTAAGTTACCTACTGATGAGGAAAAGCTGATGGCTATCAATGCGTTTTTGAATGAGGCTTTTGGCCAAAGTGTAGGGAACATTGTAATCGATATAGCTCAAGCGATGATTAAAATGCGCAGTGATAGCTACCAGGCTTTATTTGAGCATGCCGATATTAAACCTATTCGAATGTCTCCCAAGCGCGCAATTGAGGAGAGTCCAAAAGAAAAGAAAATACAAATCCGATTGAAACCTCGTGTTAGCAGCAATGACACTGACCATGCTGACGTAGCCAGGATTTTGTTTCCGCAGGAAACCGCTCCGTTGGCATTAAAAGAATTAAAATCGGAAGAAAATCATTTTGTCCCAGATATAAGAAGTCTGAAGTTATTGTTATCTAAAAGTGAAGGCTCGAATTCTGATGACATTATTGTTATGGAAAATGGACAAATTATCATTAGCAATGGGAGTGACCCATCTACAAGTACAAACGAACCTGCTCAATCAGCTAAGGAGATTATTAATGGGTTATTAGATCGCAACCAGGAGGAGCATTACACCGTGAAAAATCTTTTAGATGCTCTAGAAGAATATGATCAAAAAAATTCTCACCAGGAATCACAGTAACAACATGTTGGTATGCGATAAACTAAGTTTTGAAGAAAAGCAATAAACAAATGAATATCACCAAAGATCTTATCATCCACGCTGGAATATAGCCTACTGCAATTAAGCAACAACAACTCCTTTTCCCTCGCCGAAGAAAATTTTTAGGATTTTACTGAGGCGACATTCGCTTTTTCTTTGGAATCGGGAAAACCTTTTTTTCCGCGAAAAGAAAGGTTTTCGCACCTTCTCCTCTCTCTTTTGCAATATGCTATATCTGCTTACGCCATCCATCAAAAAACATTAGCTCTACTATGAAATACGCTTTCAGGTCTATCCATTAAGCTTCTCTGAATATAAGAGCCTTAAGAATATAGCATTTCGATAAAAAAACATCCGTGCACTTTATTCCTGCTCAATTAGACACTTTATCGTTGTTCGTTACAATAATTGTTGGGCTACCTCCGATAATATCATAATGAAATGATGTGGTTGTGGGGACAGTGTGAGTCCGCTGCCCAACACTCTCGAAAGCTTAAACTAACATCTTTCTCAAAAAGGTTGCATTTATGTTTGTTTCTTGAGACTCTTAAGGCGTGGAAAGTTTCATATCTCAATTGCTTGAGTTGCAAGACCATGATGCCAAGTATATTCGGCTGGTTGCTTTTTTGGAGCATATCCCTTTGGAACTCGATATGATTCAAACAAAATTGAAGCAGGCTCAAGTAAAAATAGAAATAGAGCGTAAGTCGTTTTTGGCTTCAGAGTTAGAGCGAAAAAATATAGATGCAAAATTAAAGGAAGCAGAAGAAAAGATTGTAAAACTCAAAACTCAACAGATGCAGGTTAAGAAAAATGAAGAGTATGAGGCAATCAACAAGGAAATTTCTACTATCACAGAGCAGATCAATGACTTGGAATTCGAAGGTCTAGACCTTTTAGACAAAATAGATAAACAAAAGATAGCTCTCTCTTCTAACGAAGAAAACTACAAGAATGAGATGAAATCCATCGATGCAGAAATAGCCCTCTTAAAGAAGAGAAAAATTTCGATGGAAGAAGATAAAAATCAAGAATGGGCCCAAGTCCAATCTCTGGAACAAGCAATAGATCCTCGCCTCTTAAGTATGTATCGAGCAGTAAAATCGCGAGTAAAAAAACCACCCTTTGTCGTCCTCTTAAAAGATCAATTATGCACAGGGTGCCATTTGAAGGTTTCAAACGAAATTGTAAAAAAAGTTCACGACACCAAAAATCCGCATCAGTGCGATAATTGTAGTAGGATTGTCTTCAAAGGATAGAAAAGTGTTGTTTTGAGCTTTGGAGAAGGCTCGCAAGGTGAGCGAGAGGAAGCGTCCTTTTCATAAGTGACCTAGCCTGAATCCACTGCCCAACGAACTCGAAACTTAAACTAACCTCTTTCTACAGGACTATACAAAAGGTATACCTCTAAAAACCCTATTTTCCCGGAAAAATGAAGATATTTGGGGGAGATATTTTTCTTGATTCTTGAACTACGTCTGCGCTCTAACAAATTTCAAAAGAACTTATTGGAGCGCAAATTACCTCCTTTTCAGAAGAGGTGCAGGGAAACGCTTTTAGGCGCCCAAAAGCAGGTTCCCCTCAATTTTTAGAGGCCTCATCTTAAAAAAGAGGGTTCCGTAACTTAAAAAACCAACAGTTTGGCGATCAAAATCCTACAGATTTTGATCGCCAAATAATTTAGGTCGTGTAAAAACGCCTCCATTGTCAATTAGTTTGACTATAGCAATGAAATCGCTTTTCCCTAAACATATTCCAAAAAAGAAATTCTTGCACTTATGTAAATTCAACATGGAATTTATGTAAGCGCAAGAATGTAGAAAACTCCTTTTCAGAAAGGAGGAAAGAAAGACGTTTCTAGGCACCCCAAAGCAGTTTTCCCCAAAAATTACACATTTATGGTTTTAGCTTTACAGGATATACTAATCCAATACCGCGATCGGAAGGTCCTTGATGAAATCTCTTGGCAGATCGGCGATGGCGAGCGGTATGGCCTAGTGGGAATGAATGGTAGCGGCAAGACAACGCTGCTGAAGGTGTTAACGAATAATTTGGTTCCAGATAAGGGCCTTGTACAAAAGAGTAAGGATTGTAGCATCGGTTATTTGCCTCAAGATATTGAGCCCATTAAAGGAATGACCCTTTACCAGGCCGCAGAGACCGCTTTCATTTCCCATAATGAAATTGAAAGTAACCTGCGGTGCGCCGACCTCCGCCTTCAAGAATTGGATCCTAACGGCGAAGAATACCGTCGATTGTTGCATCGTATTGCGGAATGGGAACAACAACTGCATCATCATGAACATATTCCTGCGCGAATTGAAAAAGTTTTGTTGGGACTGGGATTTAAACGGGAACAGTTTTCACAAGATGTAAGTTTTTTCAGCGGAGGCTGGCAAACACGCATCTTAATGGCACGTTTGTTGTTGGAAAATCCATCATTACTCCTACTCGACGAGCCCACCAATCACCTCGATCTGACAGCTCTCTGTTGGTTTGAAGATTTTTTGAAAAAATATACCGGCGCCTATGTGATCGTTTCGCACGATCGGCGTTTTTTAAACAATTTGTGCGAAAAAATTGCTTACATCGACCAAGGGCAGTTATCCATATGGAATGGTAATTACGAAAAATTCGAGGAAGAAATGGCAAATCGAATCGAACAACAAGAGGCGGCGTTCCAATCCCAACAGAAAGAAGTCCAACGAATTCAAGCATTTATTGACAGGTTCCGTTACAAGGCAACAAAAGCTGCTCAGGTACAGAGTCGCATCAAAATGCTCGATAAAGTCGAAAAACTATCTGTGCCAGAGACCCAAAAACACGTTGCATTTGGCTTCCCCCCAGCACCCGACAGCGGCACATGGATGATTAATTTAGAAAAAATGTCGCATGCCTACGGCCCCAAACAAATTTTAACTTCGGTTAGTTTAAAAGTCGAACGCCCAGACCGCATCGCCATCGTGGGAGCCAATGGCGAAGGGAAATCTACCCTATTGCGTTTACTCGCACAAATCGAATCCATCCAACAAGGGACCTATTATCTTGGTCATAAAGTCGTTCTTTCTTATTTCTCTCAACAACAAGCAGAGCACTGGTTAGAAAATGACACTGTCTTGGAGGCCATGCAAAAAGTGGCTCCTCCTTCCATGGGCGAAGGGAAAATACGCTCCATATTAGGCGCTTTCCTCTTTACAAAAGACGACGCCTTTAAACCCATTTCTGCGCTATCCGGAGGAGAAAGGGCTAGACTTAAGCTGGCAGCCATGCTTCTCAAAGGCAGCAATTGCCTCCTTCTCGATGAGCCAACTAACCACTTAGACATGATCGCAAAAGATCGTTTACAGCAGGCTCTGCTCGAATATCAGGGTTCGCTTGTAATCGTCTCGCACGATAGAGATTTTCTCGAGCCCCTCGTAAATCGCGTTTGGGAAGTTAAAGATAAACAAGTTAATGTGTTTCACGGCTCAATTTCGTACTACATCCAAAAGAGCCAAGATCAATTTTCAGAAAAAAAATTCCCCGCCCCAACAAAAAAAACTCCCCAAAAGACACAAAAAGCCACCACTAAAGTCAGCTTAGAAAAAACAGAAGAACAGATTGTTGCCATCGAATCTCAACTCCACCAACTTAACATCGAGATGCAACAACCCGACTTCTTTGCTAACCCCACCTCCTCCCAAAAACTAGCCCTCTATAAAAAACTTGAATCCCAATTGGAAGGACTATGGGCTTCTTTAGAAAGGTAGGTTTTGAAAAGAAAGGTTTTTCACACGCTCCAAATTGGGGACCACTGGACGACAAAAATTGAGAGAGTTTTGGGTGCCAACACACTCGAAACTTAAACTGCTTTGCTCTCTTGCTATAACCCCGGGGCGTTTTTTCGTATTTCTCTTCAGTCTTCTCAATTCCTCATTTACTCAACAACGCCTCCTCCTGCCTCTTTGCCCTAATTCTATCAATGAAAACTTCCTTAGCGTACAATTTTCCCGTTTTCTCAGGTTACCCCAACTTAATCAAGTTGGTCTTAAGTTTCCTGGGTTCTTGGTTCCATCCATCACTTGCGAGACAGTTCAACAATCAGATTATCATGCCATTAAGTTGGCAATCCCACAGTTTCCTAAATACTCCATGTTTTTTCGATATAAGTGCTTCGAAAGATCCGTCTTCAGTGATGTTGCCATTGTCCATTACAATTATCCTACCAAGGTGTCTGATTGTTGAGAGACGGTGGGCGATAGCCAAGATAGTAATATTACTCTTTTCAAGAGTTGCAGCTAAGGCCTTTTGAATTTGTTGCTCAGTTTCAGTGTCGAGGCTACTTGTGCCCTCGTCTAGAATAAAAATAGGCGAATTTTTTAAAATTGCTCTGGCGATAGCAATTCTTTGTCTTTGACCACCAGATAGCTTAATCCCTCTTTCTCCTACAACAGTATTGTATTTTTCTGGGAGTGTCTCGATAAAATCATGTATATTTGCTACCTTAGCTGCGGACTCTATTTCATTCATTATGGCATCCTTTTTCGCATAACCAATATTTTCCGCTATGGTTCTGTGGAAAAGGAGCGTGTCTTGAGGGATGACAGATATTTGAGAACGAATTGAATCCGAGGTTGCGTCATAAATGCTTTGATTGTCAATTAAGATATCACCTTTGGATGCTTTAAAGTATTTTAATAAAAGAGCAACAACAGTTGATTTCCCTGCACCTGAGCGGCCAACTAGCCCAACTTTTTGCCCTGCTTTAATACGCAAGTCGAAGTGATCTAAAACATTATATCCTTTTTCATATTTAAATGAAACATCGGAAAAAACAATCTCTCCACTGTAGATTTTTAAATCAGTCGCTTTTTCTTTATCAATAACCTCTGGTGGCTCTTCAAAAATAGATAAAGAAGCTTTTAAGTTGGAATAATTATCGACACAGTCCTTAATTACATAGGCCGATTCAACTATATTTTCAGAAAAAATGTAGGCTGTAGATACGGCAAATGCAATATCTCCAATACTGATTTCTCCCATGTTACGCAATTGTATGAGACAAAAGAAAACCCAACTCAATGCCACCCAATGAAGTAATGGCGAAAGTAACATAAATAAAAAATCCACCCTATACCATGAATTCATTAGAGGCAGCCTGTGTTTATTGTAATAATCCTCCAAGTGCTGTATTTCTCTCACTTTAGTTGCAAAGGCAAACTGCGTGAAAATATTCGTTATTTTATCAGATATTAACCCTAAAAGTTTATGTCGCGTTTCTACAGATTCTTTCTTGATTTTTCCAAGCTTTCTGAAGAAAAAAAGACATAATGGAATAAAAGTTACACAAAATAACATTAAAATAGTAAATAAATTTTTGCTTATAAGGACCAAACAGACCCCAGAAAAAATTGTCGTTAAGACAAATTGTATTAGATGGCGGCTAACGCCCTTAGTAAAATGAAAATATCCCTCTTCGATTCCACTTATTTTGCCGACTAAGGAACCCGACAAATGGTTTTGAAAGAATTTGTAAGAATGGTTAGTTAATTGAGCATAAGCTCTACAGATGATATCCTTGCGGATTCCTGGACCTATCATCCAATCAGCGAAGTCGCTTATCCTAAAAGCAATGTAAATCATCACTTGGGCCCCAATAAAGCATAGTGCAGGATAAAAGAGTTCATTGTAGTTCAATGTATTGTGAACAGAAAAAGCGTCGATAATTAACTTTATCGCATAACTGTGCAATATAGGATAAAGCGCTCCCACAATAGGAGCTTGAAGATTCATCAAATAGTACCATTTGTAAGGTTTAACGATTGGCCAAAAGAAAGCTATTATCACGTTCTTCTTCATGAAATTATCTCTGAAAAATAAAATGAGTCACTATAAAACCTCAAACGCTCCTTATTATATTAGACTCATCCCTCAAGAATTCGGATAGTGTTGAAAAGATTCTGCAAGTTGCAAAATTAGCGAGGCTCCGCTGATTGGAAAAGTAAAGTTAAGCAGATTTTAAAAGGGCATGATTGACCCCGAAAATGATGTTCAG
>MIDO01000007.1:8751-9732 GCA_001831055.1 Verrucomicrobia bacterium GWC2_42_7
GAGAGCGATGATTCGATACCCGTAAGAATGTTTTTCGCAGATTGAAAAGTCCTGAAAGATCCTTTCATGCAAGATGGTGTAGATATCGCTTTTACGATGACATTCTAACACCAAAACAAGAAATGGAAATGAAGCAAAAAGAAAGGATCATTATTTCTAAATTAGAAAAGTTCAAATTAAAAGGGCCCCAGCGACTCAAACAGTGGGCTTACTGCATATTCAGGAAGAGTAAACAGTAACGACTGGGGAGCAGTAAGCTTAGCGAAGCTTGCGATTAGAGTACGATTTCCCCATTTTCTAAGACACCACCTACTCTCGTTTTAATAATGCCCAGATTGCCAAGAGAACTAAACTCAAAATGAGGGAAGTCGTTATATGGATATACAGCTTAAGGTTTCCCATTTGTAGGAGTAAATCTCCTGGCAGGCTTCCAAGGCCCAGTGAAGAAAGTAAAGGCCAAATTACACCAATGGCTAACAGGCTTCCAAATAAAATCAAGAACTGTTTCATATGACTAAAAAATATTTTCCTTTCCTACGGTTTAGACAAATAAAGCTCTTCATTGATCAATAATTTTTAAATTTGCGATGGTTACTCCTTTTCGTCCAGTACCCCAGATACCGCCTATAGGTGTTTTTAATGGGGTATTCGGGTTTTCCTGAATCTCGCTTAACTGGGAGTCAATAAGTGTTAACCTTGTAGTGTTGAAAAGATTGCCAAGAAGATGAAAAGGAGATTGATTTGGCGGATGAAAAGCAAGCGGATTAGGACTTTAAGTGGATGCAGTACCCGAGAGAAATAGTGATGACATGTGTTAGTTGGTATTTGAGGTATCCCCTGAGCTTGCAAGAGCTAGAAGAAATGATGGATTTTTTGGGGGGGTACTCCAGATCATTCCACTGTGTGGCATTGGGTAAAGAAGTATTCTATAACATTGTCAGCAATCATTAGAAAGAAAGCCAAAAGACAACAAGGATCATG
>MIDO01000008.1:0-407 GCA_001831055.1 Verrucomicrobia bacterium GWC2_42_7
CTATTACGCTTGGAACAGGCGTATCCCTTGGGATAAGGGAATACAAGGACAAAAAGGGCTTTGTGCCTGCACACAGGGAGAACCTGAACAGCCTGCTTGCACAAAGCAGGCAGAAATACGCGCAACTGGACAGGGAAATAAATGCGCTTGTTGAGTCGGGGTTTGAGTTAGAGAAAATGGGGCAGGTGGCAGGAAAGCATGGGTATTCGGATGCAAATGCATTGCTTGAAAACATCACAACAAGCGAAAGCAGTGCCGATACTGCGCTGTTCCAGCAGGCCGTTATTGCCCATGACGAGTTTGAGAGATTCTACAATGAGCAGCCGCACATGCAAAAAATGGGACTATGGAATGGCGCGCCTCCGGAGGATATGAAAGAGGCGATAAGGAAGACATTCGGGCAGATT
>MIDO01000008.1:433-575 GCA_001831055.1 Verrucomicrobia bacterium GWC2_42_7
CTTGGGGCCGTACAAAATGCCTACCACAATGGCAATGACGATAAATCGGGTCAACTCGGTAAAGACACCGTCTCCTATGTTAAGCAAATGTCATATAAAGACACCAATGGCTCTTATAAAGGTGTCTGTTATTGGAAAGGCA
>MIDO01000008.1:594-8320 GCA_001831055.1 Verrucomicrobia bacterium GWC2_42_7
TATCCTCCTAGACTCTAGCTCCAGCCCCCAAAAGCCTACCTCAACAAAACTGTCAGGCACAGATCTCACCAATTTCCTCAATCAAAAGATGCAAATGGTTCTCGGGCCAGCTGCCGACAGAATTATAACAAAAACTGGCAATGATGCCGACATATCCGATGCCGAACGAAACGTGTGGAGCAGCAACATCCGTTCCTACATCGATGGCCTCAATACTGCCACCACCACCGCCACCACCAATATGCAAAACCTCAACAACCAAATTAACCAAATCACTACCCTTATCTCCACTATCCAGAATCAGGAGCAACAGGCGTTGATGTCTATATTCAAATAGAAAAACGTGAGTTCAAGATTCGAGTGCGTTGGGCTACGGATTCACACTTCCTCACGTACGCTAGTACGCTCGGTCATGTTCACCTTGCCTGCCTGCTCAAAATCCTGAACTAACTTTTTTCAGCGGGTTGATAAGGAATCCAACAAAAGTCCGCCTGCTCGAAAACTTGAACTGACGTTTTTCTGACTTCTTTTCTACGATAAGCAGGTTGTTTTTTGGGAAAAACCAATAGTCCCCCAAAATGGGTTTTCCCCAAGCCCCTTTCCGAAAAGGAGGTACTGTGTCAGAGTAAAATCTGAAGGATTTTATTCTGACACAGATTCTATTTTTTCCTTTTCTATTCTTCAATTTGTATTATTTTACGGGGAGATAGTTGGCCGGAATGAATTTTTATTTGGTTGGGATGGACATTGAAATGTTTTGCAAGTAATTGAATAACAGCCTGATTCGCTCTACCATCTTCAGCCGGGGCTCTCACCCTTACCTTTAACGCATCCCCAACCTTCCCCGCTACCTCGTCCTTCGATGCGTGTGGGATGACTTTTATTTTTATGATTTTCATTTAATCCTAATAAATATCCAAAAACCTTTCTTTTCGCAAAAAGAAAGGTTTTCGTTATTCCGTATTAGAGGTATTTTTTTTGTTTTTCCGAGCAAATTGTCTGAGAGAGAGTATTTTTAAACAGTCTTCTAAGTAAATTTTGATAAATTTTTAAAAAAAGAGTCATTCCTCCTATCGCCTTATCAAAATCGCAAGATTTTCGATTAGACGATCCTTGGTTTTTCTTAGGGGAGGTCCGGAACCCCCTTCTTTTTTACCTCAAAAAGAAGGGGGTTCCGGCGAACTAATTCTACCACCTAGTTGCCGATTAGCTTTAGGGCGACTTGGGATATGGTGTTTGCCTGAGCTAACATGGCGGCACCGGATTGTGAGAGGATTTGGAATTTAGCGTAAGAGGTTGATTCACTTGCCACGTCAGTGTCTATGATTCGACTGTTAGCTGAAGACAAGTTTGTTGCGTTGACAGTCAACATGTTAACTGCGAATTGTAGTCGGCTCGATTGAGCACCGTTTACTGCTCGCATGGAGGCTACAGTTGCAATGATTGATGTTGTTCCTCCGATACTTACGCCACTTAATCCGGATGCACTCGTTACACCTTGAATGGCTGAGCTGAGGTCTGCTGCGGATAGGGCTACGCTTTGCGTTCCGTCTTCTGTGATTACTACCGATCCTGGGCTGGTTGAGCCAAACAAAGTCACACCATTGAATTTTTCAGAAATTAACGATGTCAGCTGTTGTTTAAGTTCCAGAAATTCTTTGTTGTAGTTTGTTTTATCACTGGCACTCTTGGTAACGTCAGAGTATAAAGCCCTTAACTCGGATATACGATTCAAAATATCCCCCGATGTTTTTAAAGCGCCATCTTGTGTTTGCAAGAATGAGATCGCATTACCGATTGTCGATTGAACCGCTGAGTTACGTCTGATCGCAGACTGCATCTTCATCGACACAGCTAAACCACCCGCATCGTCTGCTGGGTCTACTATTCTGATACCACTGGAGAGCCTTTGTAAGCTCTTCTGTAACATCGTGTTACTGCTTTGTAATGTGATTGCAGCTGATGCTGCTGCGATATTCGTGTTAATGACTAGTGCCATAAATAATCCTCCGTGATTATTCGCAACTTCCGTTGCTTCCCAAATTTTCTAGGGCTCGGGTTCCCTCATTAAGACTTCCTTGTCTCAACTGAATCATATATCGCCCTCTTTTTTGGGTTCTTTAGTTTTTTTGGGGAAAATTTGGGAAAACCGCCGTTTATGGTAAACAAGGCCGTGAAATCCTCTTTCGCGGAGGAAAAATCGATAGATTTTACTTCCGCGATGACTGCTTTTCTTAAAAAGGGTCCCGGAAGGCTTTCTTTTCTTGCGAAAAGAAAGTTTTCCCGGTGTTTTTTTTTATTTTGAACAATCAAGTATACACCTTGTCTCAACCCTTAATGAGGGTGAGGGAGAGGAAAAAGGATTCTTAGCCCTCAGGTGCGCATCTTAATTCTGTGTAGCTCAGTTAGTTAGATGGCTACGGCGGGTGTCCTGCTATAGAAAGAGGAGAACGGTTCCTTTAAGGGTGGGCGCTTTTGTTTGGTGTTTTACCAAATTTAGTAGATTTTCGTCTCTTATTTTATTTATTCAAAAAAAACAAGAAAGGATTACATATGAGGAAATCGATAGCTTCGCATTGGACGCTTTTATCTGTTGTAGCGCTCTTTTATTTTGCCTTTTGCTTCATGCCCGGTGGGAAAGGCGTCGCTGCTGCAAGTAGGATATTTGATCCAAAAAATCCAATAGAGGAGGTCAAAGAGGTAATCAGGGAGTCCACACTAAAAGATACTGAAGAGAGTTGGAAATTCCTATCCTCTTTTTATAAAATCAGTAAAGACCGTTACAGTTCATATTATAAAAAGGCTCTTGTGGGCGGTTCTCGTCTATTCTGCTACTATAAGAATGGACAGGTAGTGGGCGTAATTGGTTTTTGCCAAAATTACAGTGTTGTAGCTGGGAAGATTCTGTGGATAGATATCTTTGCTGTCTCAGAAGAGGGGAAGCATGTCGGAGCTCCTTCAGCTCTAATAAAGTTCGTGGATAACCTCGCAAAAGAGGATAAAGAGGTTACTAGGCTGACTTGGGAGGTGTTATCATCCCAAAAAGAGAGCGATAAATGCCTCGCTGATGTTATTAATGCCATAGGTGCACAACAGGATACAATGTGTATAAACCACAAAGACTATATTAGGGATTAGTATGTGATTAGATATCAACAAGATATAATTAATTGAAAACTTAAAGAAAGGTATGCATATGGCAGAAAATAAAGAAATATCACAAGAAAGCAAGGAACTGAGGCATGAAGGGTATTCCGAACTCGGCAAAAAAGGCGGAGAGGTTAGAGCTCAACAGTTAGGCCATGAGGGATATTCTGAGCTTGGGAAGAAAGGCGGAGAGGTCAGGGCCCAGCAGTTAGGCCATGAGGGATATTCTGAGCTTGGGAAGAAAGGCGGAGAGGTCAGGGCTCAGCAGTTAGGCCATGAGGGATAC
Organism: Verrucomicrobia bacterium GWC2_42_7; assembly: GCA_001831055.1. Classification (GTDB taxonomy): domain Bacteria; phylum Verrucomicrobiota; class Verrucomicrobiia; order Opitutales; family GWC2-42-7-A; genus GWC2-42-7-A. Next base: position 4,028 of record MIDO01000008.1, read on the forward strand.
TCCGAGCTTGGAAAAAAGGGCGGAGAGGCTAGAGCCCAGCAGCTGGGGCATGCAGGGTACTCCGAACTCGGTAAAAAAGGCGGAGAGGCCAGGGCCCATCAATTGGGGCACGAGGGGTACACTGAACTCGGTAAAAAAGGCGGGGAAGCTAGAGCTCAACAAATAGAAGAAGCTAAAGCTAAAAGCCGCGAAAAGTAGGAAAGATAGGAGGGGAAGTAAAGAAAGCATGGGGAAAACGGCTTTTGGTCCCCCCAAAAGGGTTTTCCCCAACAGAAAAACTTGAACTGACGTTTTTCTGATCCCCTTCTGAACTGGGGTTTCAGTGAAATTGCTTTTTATCGCAAGGGCTTTTTCCTTAGAAAGAAGTCTTGCTCGAACATGAATTTTGTAAAATTTATGTTCGTGCAACGATTTCCTTTTCGGAAAGGGGCTTGGGGAAAACCGCTTTTAAGCGATTAAAAGCGGTTTTTCCCAATAACATAACACACTTATAGCATTATGTGGCATTTTTTGACATCTGGGAGGGCGATACTGTTGTTGGGGGCGGCTGTTACGTTGTTTGGGATCTTGATCACATTGGCAAGGATCCGAGGGACGAGGCTGCTGTTGTATCGGTACTGGCGTGAAGTGGAGGTGACTCGGATCTTGGAGCTGCTTGTTAAAGAGAATAGAGGTTATAGGGATTTACGGGATAAGTTTTCTTATGATGAGGTGCAACTGCTTTGTTCACAAGGGAATAGCTTCATAAAAGGAATTTTGAAAGTGCCAAAGAAAAGGTTCCGCAGGGTCCTTGGGTATTGGTGGCAACTTAGGAAAAACAATTTCACCTCGTGGTTCAAGATAATAGGTGGTCCCTCTACCTATGAACTTACCAATGCCATTCATTTACCTATTTCTCCTCCTGCGGTGTTCGCTGGGCAGTCTGTTAGCTACGTTTCACGGTTTTTGGGTGAGTCGACAGATGAAGTAAAGGTTAACGTTGTCCGACAAGCCAACGATAACAGCTATAAGAGGAAATATAGCGATGTAGCGCGGTTATCAAAAACAAATGAAACCATGGAGGATCTCCTCAATAAGTTAAAAGATCAGGGAATTCGTTTTTTTGAGAGTAGTCATTTGCTCATTAATGGAGAAAAGGTTCTGCAATATAAAATGAAGCTTCAATTCATAAGTGAAAATAAAGAATCCTTAAGTCATCATGTTGAAAAACAAACCATACTAGATGACCTCAATAAGTGGCCATTTTACATAAATCAATATATAAAGAATTTCAATTATAGCCTCGCTCGAGATTATCGATTCATTCCGGTGTCGGATAACTTGGAAATTATTGTCAGTAAGGAGCATGTAGTGAAAAGGTACACGGCCGTACTGGAGCTCACAAGAATTTATCACCAGGTTAAAAATGCCCTAAAAAAAGGAACTTTGAGAGAAGAGTTAGAGAGCAAATTGGCCGTAACACCGGACGACTTCATTCCCTTGGACACTGTCACCCAATTAAGAGAACACAGTCAAAAGGTAAAAAATTTAAAAGAAAAACTAAATAACTATATGCAAGAATTTGATGATCAATACAAAGTTTATAGAGAAAAAATCGACTACCTCATCAAACAAAAACAAGCAATGAGTCCTTCTGGAAAAGACTCGCCTCAAAAAAATATAAAAAACATAACAAAAAATGAAGCCGAAGAATTTTTTGATATGATCAACCAATGCGATGACTCCGTTATAGAAGAGCTTTTTCCTGAAAATTTTCAAAAACTAACCCATGTCGAAAAATACATCCTAAGCAGCCAAATTAAAAAGAAATTGCACGAGACCCTCGTTGCCTACCTCGAAAAATATAACGAATACTTAGAAACAAAGGTTCTCATTAATCAAGAAATTTCAGAGACGCGACAGGCGTTTGATGCGACCTACAGGTGGCACAGAAAGATGTTATTTTAAGTTTCGAGTGTGTTGGACTACGCATTCGTGCTCGGTCACGTACGTATGTACGCTCCTTCGCACTCACCTTGTCCGCTTTCTCAAAAGCTTAAACTAACTTTTTTTTATCAATAACCGATTTCCTAAGTCCATTCCCAAGGAGGGGGCCAGAAAAACGCCAGTTCAAGCTTTCGAGCAGGCGGATGAGGTGAGCATGATGGGAGCGTACATACGTACGTGACCGAATGTGAGTCCGATGTCCAACACACGCGAAAGTTGAACTCACGTTTTTCTGTTGGGGGAAACCTTTTCTGGGTGACCAAAAGCAGTTCCCCCAAGGGTTTTCGCCCCTTCCTTCTCTTCCATGATACATATAGGCACATCAGGGTGGTATTATAGGCATTGGTATGGGAACTTCTATCCGATGGGATTGAAGGGTGGGGCGCTGTTGGGATTTTATGCAAAGCAGTTTCGTACGGTGGAAATGAATAACACTTTTTATATTTTCCCGACAAAGGAAAGGGTGTTAAATTGGCTAAATGAAACACCTCAAGACTTCTTATTTGCAGTCAAGGTGCATCGTCTGTTTACACACTATCTGCATTTAAGAGTCTCTTCCGATTCCATTATGCGATTCATCTCGGTCATTGAAAACTTTGGGGACAAGTTGGGCCCCCTATTGTTTCAATGCCATCGCGACTTAAAATGTAATCTCGCTGACCTCGAATATCTTTGTAGCAACTTGCCACCCAAATTGCTTTACGCATTTGAGTTTCGCCACCCAAGTTGGTTTACAAAAGACACCTACGAAATCCTTTCAAAACTGCAAGCCACTATTTGCATAACAAACCAACAGGAAAACGAATTGTTATCCTCCACTCACTTTCCCTTTGCCTACATACGCCTCCATGGCCCTCAAGAAGTTGAAAAATACAACGGCTGCTACCCCGATCGTGAACTCCAATACTGGGCAGATTCCATAAAAACCCTTCACAGACCCCCAAAACCCCTCTTCTGCTATTTCAACAACGACGTCCACGGCCATGCTATTAAAAACGCAGTAGAGATTATTGCTTTGTTAGGGTAAGTTGTTGGGGAGGAGATTTCGGGGAAACTGCTTTTAGTCGCCTAAAAGCGTTTCCCCGAACCCCTTCCGAAAAGGAGCTTATCGCGGAAGCAAAATCTTTCAGATTTTTCTTCCGCGAAAGGTACAATTTCTTGTTCAATTGGTTGTTCTGTATCAGTTGAATTTAGTTTGTTTTTCATAAGGTAGATTTTTAAGGTTTAGGTTTTGGTGTAACAGAGTCTTAATGCCCATCAGAAAAATGTTAGCTCAAGTTTTTTTTGAGCAGGCGGACTTTTTTTCGCTTCCTCATAGACTCTCTGAAAAACTTTAGTTCAGGATTTTGAGCAGGCGGGCAAGGTGAGCATAAGGGAGCGTACATATGTACGTAACCGAATGCGAATCCGCAGCCCAACGAACTCAAAAACTGAAATAATGTTTTTCTATCTATTATAACATATGAAAGGCAACTTTCGTTTGATACGTTTGATACGTTTGATCTGTTGGATTAAATTTTCCAACCACTTGATTATCAATGACTGATTTTTCGTGAAAATCATCAAAAAACCTCTTTTTTGCATAAAAACGCCGAAAATTTTAAAAAGTTTTCGGCTTTTCGATTTTCAATGTATAGTTAAATTCATTGAGAATGGAGGTGTCGCATTTGTTTCCCTAAGCATCCTTTCTACAAAGAAACTTTGCGCGGCAATAAAATCGATAGATTTTATTGCCGCGCAAAATATCTCCCTTTCGGAGGGGGCCTGTGGGAACGCTTTTGGGGGACCAAAAGCAGTTCCCACAGATTTTTACCCCGCAACACACTCGAAAATTGAACTCACGTTTTTCTTTTGTCTTTCCAGAAGATTTGGATAAAGATATAGCCGACGAGGGCGGAGACGACGGCGACGACGAGGCAGCCGAGCATCATTGAGAAGAAGCCGGATCTAGAGAAGCCTGCCTTAAAAACTTCAGTGAATGTTGCGTTGACCATTTGATCTTCGCTGATGTTTGCGTAGTTGCCAGTGAGCCACGCTCCGGTCATGTAGCAAAAGACGAGAAAGGGGCCAATGGTGATGGGATTGGTGGCGAAGATCAAGGCAATCATGACCCATAAATTCGCTCTAAACAAGAGGGCGAAAGGCAGTCCCATGGCTATTTGAAGGCCTAGGAAGGGATTCGAAGCCGCAAAACATCCAATGACCCAACCACGAGAGACAGACGACTTTGTAAAACACCATAGGTCCTTTGCAAACAAAGAATTGCCAAAAATCTTATGCAACCAAGTTCCATGCAAGGCCGAACGT
>MIDO01000008.1:8336-11249 GCA_001831055.1 Verrucomicrobia bacterium GWC2_42_7
GTGAGGCATTGATTTACGCCCTTTAACGAAGTAATGCAACATAAATTCCACACAAAATTGCAGTCGTTATGATACCACAAATGTTTGCGCCCAATGCTTGAGGTAAAACCAATACTTCTGGCGCCACCCCATTGACCAACTTTTGCACAACCTTGGCGGTTGTCGGGACGCAACTGACGCCAGCAATTCCGACCGCAGGATTGTATTTCCCTTTTTTGAGAAAATACAAAATGTATCCGCCCAAAATGCCTCCAATTCCCGATAATAACAGCGATAACATTCCCAGGCACAACAGAATAAGGATTTTTGGGTCAAGAATGGTCTTTGCCTCGCAAAGAATGCCCAAGGTCAGGCCCAAAAACAGCGTAGACCCGTATAAAAGAGGGCCAGATATGAATTCTACGAAGTGGGAGAGCTTTGATTCTCGCACCGCAACCCCCAGGAATAAAGACAAGAACAGAGGGGCGGCCACTGGAAATAATAAACAGAGGAGACCACAACATACCACGCTAAAAGCTAATTTGCTTCCAGAACTGATTGGTTTTTTTGGCTTTTCGGGAATGGGTTTCGCTAAAATATGTTTGGGTACCAGCAATTTTATCAGGTAAGGGTAGGCACCATAAGTTAATCCCAGATAAAGATAGGCAACTACCGTAATCGGCACAAACAAATCCTTAGATAGCATCAGTGACGTATACAGTACCATGGGTCCATCAGCGCCGCCTACCATCGCAATCGATGCCGCATCTTTAAAACTCAATCCCGCAGCAACCGCAATCGGGTACGTCGCCACAGTCCCCAATTCCGCGCATAAAGCCAAAAACATGCTCTCAAAGGGCCTCGCCATCACATATCCCACATCCAGCAGCGATCCAATTCCCATAAATACAAAACACGCAATCAATCCATTGCTAAATGTCAGCGTATAAATGGGTTGTAGGAAATCAATCTGCAGGATATTCATGAGTTGCCCATAATCCGAAACCAGCGGATCCACAAAAAGCGTCCCATGCTTGTGCCCATCTAAATAAAGAACCCCAGCATTTACCGCCAACATCCCCAATCCCATCGGAATCATCAAAAGCGGCTCCAGCACCTCCTTGTACCCCATGTAAATTAAAAAAATCCCAAATAACATCAAAAAAATCCTCGCACCCCCTATAACAAGCGAGGAATCCATTAACGTTTGTACTCCCTGAAATATGTCTAGTATGTGTTCCATATGTGTGTTGAAAAACGTGAGTTCAATTTTCGAGTGTGTTGGACGTCGGATTCACATTCGGTCACGTATTTAAATACGCTCCCTCATATTCAACTCGTCCGCCTGCTCGAAATCTTGACCTGACGTTTTTCTGGCTCCCTCTGAAAAAGAGTTATTTGCGCGAAAGTAAAACTCCATTCGGAATTTTGCTTCCGCGCAAGAAATGTGGACCTCATTTCCACTAAAACTGGACACAATCCTAATTCATTCCATAATAAGATGCAAATCTCTTTTTCCCTATTTTCCTAAAAATGCCGGTTTCTTTGGAGCTTTTAGAGATCCCAACCATTCCTTTCGCGAAAGGAAAATCGATGGATTTTGTTTTCGCGACAATCGCTTTTCTTTGGAAAGCGCGAAAACTTTTCTTTTCTCGCGAAAAGAAAGGTTTTCGCATCTCCTCGTACCGCTTACTTCAAATTCAACACCTTTTCCACCAATTGGGAGGTGAGGGTTTCGAGGTAGTAGGAGCCAGCTGCGGGATCGGCGACTTGGGCGAAGTTACACTCGTCTCTAAGGATGAGATGGATGTTTCTTGCGACGCGTTCGGCGAGTTCTTTAGAGGAGGGAGTCGTGTCAAAGGGAAGGATGGTTAAGCTGTTGACTCCGCCTAGGATGGCAGATACCGCTTGTGTCGTCCCCCTCAATATGTTCATGTGCAAATCGGGTCCAGTCTCGTTGTCCAGGAGAGTGAGAGCGCCTATGCTTGGGGGTAAATAGGGGATCTTCTTCTCTTCTAATAATCGCTGCCACAGGAGGTTAAAAGCCCTAAACTTTGCAAGTTCCATAAAAAAATGATTGCCCAAACCAAAGAAAAAATGCATTTGCTTGGCAATCGAATGGAGATCTATCCCTCTTTGGCTTAGAGAATTAAAATACTCATTGGCTGTCGCTAGCGCAGAAGCGAGTTCTTCGACGGCAGATTCTCCTCGTTCCCGGTGTTGACAACAATCGATGCCAATGACTTTGAATTCGGATGTTGCCACTTGTGGCGAAGTCAACGTTTCTGCTAAAAAATTTAAGTAGAGATCGATGGTCTCTTGGTCGATTTGGCCTTTTCCTCGCATTCCGATCGGATCAAATCCTCCTGCTCCCTTGAGTCCTTCTCCTCTTTTTCGAAACCACTTTACGAGCTCTAAATTAATGTGTGGTTCAAAATACAATGCTGTCTCCTTCAAATCAATATTCTCAAACGCTTCATCCAACTGTTTTGCCTCTTTTATGTCTTTTTCACACAAAGAGATGGCGTTTTGACCTCGCTTGAGCACATCTTGCGCAACCGTATTAAAAGTTTTCGCATCCGTAAATTCTACTTTCTGCGCAATGTCCCAACCCTTGCAATGCCGCAGGCAACAATAGTTTTGGTTGCGTACATCTTCCCTGAAATACATCGGTTGCAAAGGAATTCCCTCCTGGGTCGATGTCTCCAATGGCTTCTCATTCCTCCCACTTAACGGTTCCTCCGCTAACTTAATCCAGTCCGCTTTGGATTGCGGTGAAAATTCATCAAATGTAGGTTCTTCCATATGCACTTATAGTTAAAGAGGTGTGAGAGTGTTGGGGAAAACGGCTTTTAATCACTTAAAAGCGTTTTCCCCAAGTCCCTTTCCTAAAAGGAGTTACTTTTGCGTAAAAATAAAATCTACTGATTTTAT
>MIDO01000009.1:0-8451 GCA_001831055.1 Verrucomicrobia bacterium GWC2_42_7
AATCCTATCACCTTTTCTCTATATCCTTCTTCGTAATACATCTTCCTTTTTTACTCCTTTCACCTCCATTGTCAATCTGTTTTACTATAACACTTGTCCTAGAAAAGGCTTAGGTTTCCTCTCTCCTGCTCAATCCTTTAACGCTGCTGTTGCACTTCATTCTTGAATCCACCTTCAACTATCTGATCGTGGGGTGCGTTACTGAATTATCGTCGCTATTACAACATGATATCGATCTGAGATTGCTTGAATTTCTTCCCAAGTCAGGCTACTGTTGTTGAAAAACAAGAGCCCTCTATTCTTCAATTGGGAGCAGAATCGTTCTATATCTGCAGCAGAAAGGTTTTCTGAGTCTTGAACAAAAAACATATCCAATCGGAGTCGGTTTAAAGGAGAAAGGTCAACCAAATAATCAAGCTGCCCTATGGTTATACTTTTTATCTTTTTCATTTGATTCAGCGCCGATATATCCTGTTGATATAAAGTAACATTTTTTAGATAGAGATAACTTAATCCCCTACAGTTTTCGGCTAAAACAGGCAAGATTTCTTCTCCTTTAGCTCTCGTTTCTGGGGATAAATCTAGGTATAGGATCTTTAACTCATGCAATTGGGATATCCAAGAAGTAATTGATTGTAAATATCTTATGTTTCCTAATGAAAGAGATAGGACATTAGGTCTATTTTCTGTAATTACTTGAAGAGTTTCCTCAGGAGCCTGAATAGAACCATCCGCTAAAGATAAGGTTGCCTCCCAAGAGATCAATTTTGGAAAACATTTGAAGAGATCCGCTAGCCTTTTTTTCAAGTCTACCTCAGCACTCTCTACGATTCCTGAAATGCGAAGCATTTTCAATTCCTTTAATTGTCCCAAAGTAACCAGCGTTTCAGTGGAAAGATGGCTCCCTTCGCCGATAATCAAATTAATGCTCTCCAGGTTTGGAAAATATTGAACAAGGGTTTGGCAGAACGATTGAATAGTAGGGGAGCCCCAATCCCGAAGGTAATCATGTACCAAAAGATGTTTGAGGGACGAAGGAGCACTTCTAATTATCTCGGTTATATCATTAGGCGTCAATTGATCTAATTCAACTAATTCCATTATTTCTAATGTTAACATCTTAGAAATTGCTTGAGCGATTCCCCTCGCAGTCAAATTATGATTTTTACATAATTTCAGCGAGCGTATGGGACATTCAGTGAAAGCACTTAAATCGGCATCTGTGATGGAAGTAAGACATGACAGATCAGCCTCCAGTAATTTGTGTTTTTCAGCGGTTGCTACCGCCATATCTGTTTTCTCCAAATTAGGAATTAATATATTGCTACTAAAATTTGGAAGTGTGGTTAGATTTGGGAATCGTTGTGGGATAAAAGATGAATGAGTCATACGACCACATTTGACTTCAAGAGAGGTTATGTTTTTGCAACGAAAGCCAAGGACAATTAATCCTTTTGACGTAATCTTCGTACGAGAATAGTCACATTTAATCAAATTGGGACAGCCATTTGCCATCTCAATCAATGACTTATCTTTTAATTCAGTATTCGAGAGATTTATTTCCTCTAATCGATGCAATTGACCAAGAACTGCAAGGCCCTCATCTGTTAGAGTCTGACAATAGCTGAGAAATAATATCTTGAGATTAGGATGCTGCTGAACAATAAATGGTAACTGTTTATCCGTTAAACCAGAATTTGATAGATCAAGATATTCGACCAATTGCCGCCTTTTTAAAGCAGCCGCCCGTAAGGTACGGTTGACTCGTGCTAATCGACCTTGATCGTTTTCCTCCAGAAAGTCAAAGATGTTTATAAGGATCCCTAATGTGAAATCCGCATTTTGAAAGTTCTCCCAAACTTCAGGCGTGGGCTTAGGCGGAGCATCCGAAGTCCCGGCCTCATCATCCTTCCCTGCATATAGGAAGGAAGTGTAACTTATACACAATAAAGAAAGTAATATACCTAGGTTTCTTAAAATTCTGGTCATTCGCACTCCTTGTCCTCGAAGGATATCATGCGCCCGATCTCTCTGTCGATTAAAAATCCGCAGGAAGCAAAAAAGGTTTCCGCGTATCTATTCTCAATCTGTTTAACTATACAAAACAGACAGAAGCTATCATACTCCTTTGCGCGAACAAAAAAGCGTAGTCTTTTGTTCGCGCACTATCGTTTTTCTTTGGAAAGCGCGAATTTTTATGTATTTTTTCTTTTTGCGAAAAAAGAAAAGTTTTCGCAACTTGTTACTTCTCTTTTTCGGAGGGGAGTGGCTCTTTGGGGAGGACAAAAAGCGGTCTCTCCGATTGCTTATTCACAAGAGGGGCTTAATTTTTTTATAGTTTCTTCGATGGTGGATATTCTTTTAAATAATTCGGGTAGTTGTTTTTTCAAGATATCGATTCTGTTCGCTTGCATGTGAGGGAGTGCCGGGGCGCCTCTTACGAAAGAGCCTGCAGGAATACTGTGATTTACACCGGATTGTCCTCCGATCATGACTCCTTTTCCAATATGGAGATGGCCTGCGATACCCGCTTGTCCTGCGACGACTACGTAATCTTCTATTACGGTACTTCCAGAGATTCCCGCTAAGGCAACAATAAAACAATTTTTCCCTATACTTACATTATGGGCAATTTGCACCAAATTGTCTATTTTTGTTCCTTGTCCTATGCGTGTCTCAGCGAAACGGGCCCTGTCAATGGTTGTATTGGCTCCAATTTCTACATCATTTTCTATGACGACACAGCCCACTTGAGGAATTTTTTCGTGTATACCATTTACTGTTTCGTACCCAAACCCGTCCGAACCAATAACGGCTCCTGAATGGATTCGAACGCCGGTGCCGATTTTAGAAAAATCATAAATACTTACATGCGGAGCCAACCAAGCTTTATCTCCGATTATCACGTGTCGCCCAATGCTTATTTGGGATTCCAATATTGCGTTTTCGCCGATGATTGCTCCCTCGCCTATTACGCAATAAGGTCCTATGTAGGCTGATTTTGCGATTTGGGCTGATTCTGCGATAATCGCAGAAGGGTGGATGGACGGCTCCCTTTTCGGCCATAGCTTACTCTCTATGACGCGGCAAATTTGTCCCAACGCAAAGGATGGATTTTTTACGTGGACGAATAGTTGGTCGGGTTTTGGTTCTTCCGCAAAATCTTCTGGGAGAAGGAGTACGGAGGCTTTAGAGGTAGGTACCTCATGCTTATACTTTTGATTTCCAAGGAAGGATAAATCGCCTTTTTGCGCTTTATCCAAAGCGGCTATACCCGTTATCTGTATTTTTAAATCCCCTTGCGTCCGAGAAGGCGACGTTATGGCCAAAAGTTCTTCAACTGAAAATGATATATTCACCTATGCTCTCCTATAGTAAGATTAAATTAACTTAACACATCCGGAAACTTTCCTTTTTGAGGGAAAAGAAAGGCCTCCATCCTTCCAAAGAAAAAACTCCATATCCGCCCCAATCAAAGAAATGAATACTTTGCTTAGGCCAGGAGAAGAGTTTCCTCGTATCTATTCTCAATGCTATTAATTATAACAGCTACCAGAATACGCCTAAGGATTTTCGTCATGTTTTGCAATAACCGGGCATCTCTCTAAAAAACTATTTTTGAAACAGAAATTAGCTTTGGAGTGAAAGTGGATGATTAATTGCATTTGCGCGTAACTAATTAAAAAATTAGTTACGCGCGTAATTTCCTTTTTCGAAGGTTTTGGGAAACGCTTTTAGGCGACTATGGTTTCCCCGAAGTTTTTAGACGTTTCCACCTTTCTTTGTCTGCCAAAAGAAAGGTTTTTTGGCGAAAAAGCCCTTTACTTTTTGACTTCGTCTACTTTTTTAGTTTTTCCGGCTTCAGCTTTCTCTTCTGCTGCTTTTACCTCTTTAGTTTCAGCAGGTTTATTTGTTTGTGTAATCTTAGCTTCCTCTGCAGCTTTTTCATTTGCTGCTTGGAGAACAAGGCTAGTGATACTAAAACTTGGATCTGTAAATAAAACGTAGGGTCCTCTTTCATTTAAAACCAAGGTATATCCTTTTTTCTTTGCAATCTCGTTGATAACGACTTGGAGTGCCTCTAAGTTCTGGCCAAAAAGAAGTTGTCTCTTTTGTTCCAGGTTGCGATCTGTATCTTGTTGAAATTGATTAAGATCTGCTTCCTTTTTGCGAATTTCTTCTTGTTTTGCTTCAATTTCTGTTTGTAACTTTTTCTTAGCTTCTTCAGTTAATGCAGGATTATTCAATTTCGTGCTGAGTTCTTGCAATGCATCTACCATCTTCTTCCCCTCATCCATCATTGCGCGTAACTCTTTTTGTGCATTCTCTACCAATGAATTAAAACTCTCTTGGGAATCTTTCGACTTTGTATAGTTTTGATAAACTTCGGCCATGTCGACAGTGGCGATTTTTAGAGCAGCTACTTCTTGAGTAGTAACCTGCTTGGATTCAACGACATTGCTCGTTGATTTTCCTTTAATAGCTTTGGCGCTGGCTTTTTCAGCTCCTTTTGCACTAGCTTCCATGGAAGCAATCATTGTACAAGACACAATGGCAATTAATAATTTTTTGTTCATAAGAATGTAGTTTTTGGGTTAAAGCTGGATGTTACTAGAATTTTGTTCCGAAAGAGAAGTTAAATTTGCAGCTATGCTTATTGTACTTATCGCCTCGGATAGGGAACCCTAAATCTAGTCTCAACGGCGCTCCTAGGATAAAGATGCGTAACCCGAAGCCCCAGTCACAATTGTAACCATGTGGATACCAACGTCCTGACCGCTCATTTACATAACCGATGTCATAGAACGTTGCAAAACGTACAGGATCGAAAATCTTGATAGAATACTCTGCGTTTGCATAGCTGAAGGTGTTACCTCCCAATGGCGTATGATCTGCGTCGTTTGCTTTAGGGCCTACTTCGCGGTAGTCGAATCCGCACATATCACTTTCTCCGCCAAGAAAATATCTTTCGAAAATGGGAACTTGTTTGTGTCCGAATGGAATAACGGTTCCCGTTTTGGCTCCGAGCAAGAGAACTTGTTTCCCTGCTTCGCATACAGTCCATGCTTGGCCTCCGGACAATTCATGTCTTGTATAGTAAGTTTGTCCTCTCAAGACAGGACCACCGGCAATTTCATTGTTTAATGCAATGTTGCTGCCTTCTGTTTGATAGATAAAATTGTCATAAGTACAACGAGATAGGGAAAACCCAACCTTTGACACACTGCGTTTTCCTGCGGAATCCCTAATTGTTTCAGGAGCAGTAGCGTCGACATTGTAAATTTTGACATCTTCAATTCTGTATGATAAACGCCCTTCGACTAACTCGAATAGCCGTTTTCTGAAGTAAAGTTCAACTCCCTTGCGTAACTCATTGTATTTACTTTCTGAATACTTGCTTCTGCTTGCAAATAGTTCTGTACCAAAAGCTAATCTATGATCAAAAATCCAAGGTTCTTCAAAATTGATTACACCACTCATCACTTTTGATCCCAAAGATGTATGGATGCGAAACTTTTGTCCAGCGCCTTGGAAGAACGAGCGCGGATTTTTGATGTCAAAATTGCCTTGTCCTAGGTCGACGAATATACTGAACTTGTCTTGCGTACTAAAACCGCCACCAAAGCCGATGCTCCCGGTACGCCCTTCTTTCACCGTAATGCGCAAATTTTTGCGATTTGGAATGGAAGTTGTTTCGGGAGTTACGGATACTTCATCAAAATATCTTAAGTTTTCTAGGCGGGCCTGACTATTTTTCATTCTCACCAAGTCAAACACGTCTCCTGGAGATAGAGCCAATTCGCGGACAATTACCTTGGTTTTTGTTTTAGTATTCCCTTGAACGGTAATATCTTGGACATAAATTTTTTGGCTCTCGTGGATGTCGTAAGTGAGGTCGATATTACCCGTGGTTGTATTGGGAATGCGGATGGCTTGCACTTGGGTTTCGAGGTAACCATCTTTTCCGAAATAATTGCGCAATGTCTCGCAGTCCCCCTCTACGACAGCAGGGGAGAATACTTTGTTTTTAATGATGCGCAGAAGGCGAATCAATTTGTCTGTGGGATGAAGGGTGTTTCCTTGTATTTTTACATCTCCGACAAAGTATTGCTTGTTTTCCTTAACATGAACGACAATGGTCAGTCTGCCCGCCTTGGGATACTCGAATTTGACGTCAGCCTCTGAAATTTCAACATCGAGAAAACCTTCGTTTTTGAAAACCTCACGGGCTTTATCTAGGTCTTCGCGGAAAGTGGATTCCTGAAAGTAACCGCTACCTGTTAACCATGAAAAAATGTGCCAGGCTTTTGTCTTAAAATTTTCTTTTATTTTGCTGTCTTTAACGTGGGCATGCCCTTCGATTTTTACTTTGGAAATTTTAAAGCATTGGCCCTCTTTGACATGGAATATGACTTTCCCTAGCCCCTCTTGGCTGGTTTTTTCAATAGAATACGATACGGTCGCTTGAAAATACCCCTTCTTTTGATAAAACTCTATAAGTTTATTAACGTCGCTCTTGATTTTTGCCTCATCTAAGGGCTTTTCTTCTTTTGTGTCGATCTTATCAATGAGCGTCTTGCTTCGGATCTTTTTATTTCCGTCAAAGGCGATCTCCTGGACACGTATTTTGGGGGTTACGAAGAAAGTAACGGCCACTTCTTTGTTGGGCATTTCTTCCTGCTTGGCCTTAATTTCGTCGAAGAAACCCGATTCGTACAGAGAGCGAATGGATTGGTCTACAAGGAATGGATTGTAAGGCATGCCTTGGTGAACCTTGATATGTGACTGAACGACTTCTTCGGTGACGTTTCTCAGGCCTACATATTCAATGCCGACTTTTCCGATCAATGGATCGGCAGCGATCAATTGCCGCTGGAGTAAAAACAGCAAGCAGCCTGTAAATAATATAGATCGTGTTTTTTTACTAAGGATGTCCAGTATAGTTTTCAAAGCGTGTAATGTTTTTAAGAAATCCCAACCTAATTGTCCCGACTGGTCCGTTTCTATGCTTCGCGACTAATAGGTCTCGTACAACAAAGTCTGCATATTCTACATCTTCGTCAATCTCTTTTTTTTCCAAGCTGTCTTTTTTGGCAGCCTCAATGTCTTCTTTTTTTCGAGACAACAAAAGTACGATATCGGCGTCCTGTTCGATAGAACCCGATTCTCTCAAGTCCGATAATCTTGGTTGGCGTCTTTCGCGTTCAGATTCACGGTTTAATTGTGCAGCTACGATAACAGGGACGTTCAATTCCTTGGCCATGGCCTTAATCCCTCGTGAAATTTCAGCAATCTGCTGCTCTCGAGGCATCCTAGCATCGGAGCCAGCGATAAGTTGCAAATAGTCAATGATTATTAAGCCCAGTTTCTGTTGGCTATCAATGCGTCGTGCCTTGGCTCTCATTTCAAGAATCGTCAGATTTGCAGATTCATCTATCCACAAAGGAGCGCTTCTAAACTCGGAAGCGGTCCTGTTCAACTCCTGAGACGCACTATCTGGCAAAAATCCTTGAGCAAGCCTTACCATATCCACTCGGGCCCTTGCGCACAACAACCGCATTGCCAATTGATCCGCGCTCATTTCAAGGCTGAATAGCAAGGTTGGTGTCGACTTTCCTCCTTTTGTTCTTGGAAGCAGGGCGGCTTCCGCCATGTTGAGTGCAATCGTTGTCTTACCCATGGATGGACGCGCAGCTATGACCGTCACTTCTCCAGACTTGAAGCCACTGGTCATGATATCAAGATCACGGAAGCCGCTCGTTACGCCCGTTATTTCACCCTTGTGGGTCAGCATTAAGCCAACCAAATTAATGGCCTTTTCTACAGAGTGTTTGACGTGTTTTGCGGAATCTGAAATGCGATCATCGCTAATAGCAAAGATTTCTCTTTCTGCATTTTCCAGAAATTGCCCGACATCTTCGTTGCCGCTATAAGCATTTTCTATGTTTCCTATAGAAACCTTTATTACGCGCCTGACCAATTCTAAGTCGCGAACCCGCTTAAGGTAATGAAGGAGGTGTACAGGCGTATCAATTCGGCTCGAAATTTCTGTCAGATAGGCATATCCCCCAACAACATCCAACTGGCCACGGCTCTGCAGTTTCTCTGCAACAATCAACTCATTGCTCGGCTTCCCCTCCTCGTACAGATCAAATAACGCCCTATAAATTAATTGATGGGCAGGAACATAAAAGGATTCTGGTTTGATTTTGTACTCAATACATTGAGTAATACTCTCCTGGCCCCCCTCCAATATGCAGCAACCCAACAAAGCTTGCTCCAAATCAACACTATGCGGCGGCGTCCTGGTCAACACGCCAGTCGGCTCCATGGCCGCAACGTTAGCTAGGGCCACTTTCGAAAAATCTTTTCCTTTTGTAATATTCACTGCCATGTTTCACTTGGGATAGAGTTTTGGGGAAAACCCATTTTGGTCGCCCAAAATGGGTT
>MIDO01000009.1:8483-10409 GCA_001831055.1 Verrucomicrobia bacterium GWC2_42_7
AGTTTCCTGTGAGGTTGGTATTGGCTCTTAAAAAATGATCGCCTTCCATCCTGTCTCTTTTCTCTTTTTTGAAAAGTAAATTCTTTTAACAGTAATTCACAAGTTGTTCACATTTTAGAGAACAGATTTGGGGAAGGACGTTATAAGATGCGAAAACCTTTTTTGGCTCAAAAAGAAAAAACACATAAAAATTCGCGCTTTCCAAAGAAAAACGATTGTCTCGAAAGCAAAGTCTATCGATTTTGCTTTCACGAAGGGTATGTACTTTCTGAAACGATTATCTTTAAAATCCAACATTTTAAAAAAAAGTGTTTGCTTGCTGGTCAATTAATTATAATTTGCACAGTTATTTTTTGAATTCTTTTTGCGCGAGGAAAGAATTTGAAAAATTCTCCCTCGCCAAAGAACTCCTTTTCGGAAAGGGGGTTGGGGAAAACCGCTTTTAAGCAATTAAAAGCGGTTTTCCCCAGGCCTTATTTCCTTCCAAAAAAACCATGAAGTCAGCACATTCTAAGCGCAAAGTGATCGGAGCGTTCACGTTAACGATGATTAACGTGGCGGCTATTATTAGCTTAAGGAATCTTCCGATGATGGCTGCTTATGGCTTATCGATGGTATTTTTCTATCTAGTGGCCGCCTTGGCATTTTTCATTCCAACGGCGCTGGTGTCGGCAGAGTTGGCGACTTCATTCCCTAAGGAAGGGGGGATTTATGCCTGGGTGAAGGAGGCGCTTGGGGATAGAATGGGATTTTTGGCTATTTGGATACAAACGGTGGTTAACGTTGTAACTTTGCCTACGGTATTAATCTTTTTGGCAGGGGAGTTGGCTTATGCGTTCAATCCGGCTCTTGCTGGCAATAAGTATTTTGTATTAAGTGTCATTTTGGGCTTTTTTTGGCCTTGCACTTTATTGAATTTGAAGGGGGTAGAGGTTTCCGGGTGGTTGAGTTCCATCGGGTCTTTTATTGGAACATTGTTTCCTGCTGCTTTGATTATAGTTTTGGCGATAATCTGGTTGATGGGGGGACATACGCCTCATATTGCAATGAGCTCGTCGCATTTAGTTCCTTCGATAACAAATGCGAGTCAGCTGGTTTTCTTAGCTGGGACTTTTTTGAGCTTTGGGGGGATTGAGATGTCGGGTTCGTATGCCCCTGATGTGAGTCAGCCTAAAAAGAGCTATCCGAGAGCTATTTTGCTCTCCACGATTATAATTTTGGGTCTTTCGGTCTTTTGTTCTTTAGCGATAGCCATTGTCCTGCCGAAAGACGATATCGTGCTGAATGCAGGAATTATCCAGGCTTTGGCAGAGATATTAAGATCCTTTAATGCGGAATGGCTGGTTCCGTTCATGGCAATTTTATTGTCCCTGGGTGTTGTCGCATATGTGAGCACGTGGGTTGCGGGTCCAGCAAAGGGTTTGGTGGCGACAGCTCGCAGTGGAGAACTGCCTCGCATTTTACAGAAGAAAAACAAGCATGGGATGCCTATTTCTATCATGATAGCGCAAGCGCTCGTCGTGACTCTTTTCTCTTTAGTGTTGCTGTTGATGCCCTCGGTTAATGCATCTTATTGGTTATTAACGGTAATTTCGTCGCAGGTTTATCTTGTTATGTACTTATTGATGTTTATTACGGTCGTCGTCCTTCGAGTAAAGCGAAATCAAGTGGATCGGCCCTATAAGATTCCTGGAGGATTTTTTGGAGTTTTGGTCGTTGCTAGTGTAGGATTTGCCGCAAGTTTATTTGGATTATTTGTAGGATTTGTTCCTCCTCAAGGGGTTTTTGTAGGGGAATGTTGGGTTTTTGAGCTTGTCATTTTATTCGGGATTCTGCTACTTTGCTTACCTCCGTTTTTATTTCATTGTTTTAGAAAAAGTTATTGAAGTCGAAAATATGTCTCATCTCCGAAAAGAAAAGGGTCCC
>MIDO01000010.1:0-3203 GCA_001831055.1 Verrucomicrobia bacterium GWC2_42_7
AATCTGCCTAGACTCCATTTCGCTGATTTCTTTAATAAGATCAGTCGTTGTGCCGATAGGAGCGATTCTTCCAAGGATATTGGCCGGTTTATAATCACCTTTGGCTTTTTCCAACGCTCTTTGGGCGAAAATAGATCCCCCCAGAAGGCCCCCGACACTCTCTCCAATGATACTCGAAAATTCTTCTATAATTTTGCCTTGGGTGACTCGGTCGATGAGTTTGATGGCAGCGATTTCGCGGCAAATAGGCTCTAACTCCCCATCATTGAAGTCCTTAAGTAGTTCAGCAGAGGCTTCAGGTCCAATAATAACCAGAAAATGCGCAAATTTTTGGTTCTTATTCAGACCGTCATAATTGATCGGCTCGAGGGCGATGGTCTTTGCTAAGTTGTTGTTTGCCATGGAAAGATGTTATTTTAAGTTTCGAGTGTGTTGGTCTGCGGATTCACATTCGGTCACGTACATATGTACGCTCCCTCATATTCACCTTGCCCGCCTTCTCGAAAGCTTAAACTAACATCTTTCTGAGTGGCGATGTAAAGGGAAAAAAAGCTCGCCTGGTCCGTCTGTCTGAAAAGTTGAACTGATGTTTCCCCAACCAATCCACCCTTACTGAGCGCTTGAGTTAATCCAGTCTTTGAGAGCGGTGCTGACATTTCCAGGTTTTTGTTTAATGAGTTCGTTTAGTAAATCGGGGGTGGGATGGGGGGTGATATCGTGGGCTTTGGAGATGTTTTCGTTACGGTTTCCATCGACGAGTTCGATGGATACGGATTCTGAGCGGTAGTTTTTGATCATTTTTAAGAAAATGATAAACATGACGATAGCGATACCGACGGCCATGAAGTTGCGTGCGACATCCAATAATCCGAAGACGGGTGTGGGGATGCCGAATCCTTTATCTGGGAGGTGGTTTTCTTGAGGGAAAGGAATTTCGGCAACGGTTACCTGTTGCGCATCAACGGATTTTCCATTGGGGGCGATGCCGAGGGCATTGGATATCATGGTGCGAATTTTTTCTATTTCTTCAGGCGTACGGGGGGTGGCTGTCTGTTCCTCCCCTGAGCCCGACATGTGTTGTGCGATGAAGACGGCAGCAGAGACTTTTTTGATATTGCCTGGAGCCTTTACGACTTCTGTCACAGATTTGTTGGTGTCGTAGGCTATTGACTTATTTTTTCTGCTGGAATTGGAAGAGTTTTGGGCTTGAGTTGCTCCGTTTTCTCCTCCGGGGGTATTGGATTGAGTCCCTATAGCTTGGCTCGGTGAAGAGCCACTGCTGTTTGAAGAATCTTCTGTAATTGTTTGATTTTTAACAACTTGTCCTTCTGGGTCGTATTTCTCTTCAACCAATTTTGAGGCATCAGAATCGATATCTACTGAAACTCTGGCAACCGCATTCCCTTGTCCCAATATTTTGGTCAACATGGATTCGATTTTTTGTGTAAAATAGTCCTCAATGCCTTTACGGAAACGCATTTGGCTGGTTGCAAGTGAAAGGCTGCCCTCATTCATGAGCTCTTGAGAGAGGACTTTTCCCCGGTTATCAACAACGGCAACGTCGTTGACATTCATCCCTTCCACAGCATTAGCAACCAAAAAACGGATCGAGTTGACGGCTTCTTCGTTGATCGCCAAATTTCCTGTGTCTACGAAAACGGAGGCGGTGGCACGAATCTTTGATTGCTCTGCAAGTAGCTTATTTTCAGGAATTACAACCATTACGCGAGCATCTCTGACTCCCTTTAGTTGAGAGATTGTTCGTGAAAGTTCTCCTTGGATGGCGCGAACATAATTGGTGCGTTGAATAAAGTCACTGATACCAAAATTTGAGCGATCAAATATCTCAAAACCAACACCGCCGCCATTTGGGATTCCCTTGGCAGCCAATTGCATACGTGTCGAGTAGACGGAATCTGCTGGGACATAAATGGAGGTTCCTCCAGCGCCTAAATTATAAGGAATTCCCTTCTCTTCGACAGAAGCGACGACCGCGCTCATGTCCTTGGGTTCCAATCGACCGTACAAAAGTTGGAAGTGAGGCTTACTGGACCACACGGCAAGAGCAATAACGGATATAGTCACGCCAAAAAAGGCTAGGGTTACAGATACCTTCTGATTGACTCCTAACTCCCTCCAAAGATTAATCAACTGTTGCAATAGGTTGCTCATTTTTTCTCATGCGCTGATGTTATTATTTTTTGATATAATTTATAATTGATTATAACTTATTCTATGACCCAAAGAACGGTGACGCGCATAACTCGTGAAATTTATACAGATGTACGCATGATTTCTTGATAGGATTGTATTAAATTGTTCCTTACTTCGACCATTAATGAAAACGCGAGACCCGCTTCTTGCATTTTTATGACGCTTTGATGCAAGTTATCCGATTTCCCCTCCATTACATTTTTGACCTCTGCATCTGCTTCTTTTTGTTTATTATCAACCGCTTTGACAAGGTTTTCTAAGGAATTACTGATTTTATCTACGCCAGAAACAGGGTAATTGCTTGTAGATGACGAAATACCCCCAACTGCACCAGAATCTATTGGCGAAACGGATGCCGCTTTTTGGATGGTATTCATAAAGTTAGAAGTGAACTCTGCCGGACTATTGATGGATCCTGTTGCTCCCAACAAGTCTTTCGCAAAAGAGGATGCGGCGGTTGCTTGTTGTTGAATCAAATTGTTCGAAATGCCGGTAAGTGTATTCATTTTTATAAAAAAATCTTCCAATTAGTAGCAGGTTACTTGCCAATTTGCAGAATCTGCTGTGTAATCTGCTTAGAGGTTCGCACAACAGCCAAATTTGCTTGATAGGCATGTGAACAATCAATGAGGTCAACCATCTCATTTGCCATATTTACATTAGATTGCTCCACAAACCCGTCTTTGTCTGCATGGGGATGGGTCGGATCATAAATCTTTATTCCGGGCGTTTTATCTTCAAAAATATTTCCAACTCTAACGCTTTGAATAGCAGGATCTTGAGAGTTTTCCGATCCCCTTTTGTCTTGTGGCATGTAGGTTTCAAAAGTCGCCACTTTCCGCTTATACGCTTGACCATTCACATCGCGCGTTGTCTGTGCATTCGCAATGTTCTGCGCAATGAGATTCATTTGCACCTTCTCGGCACAAAGCGCATCGGATGTCGATCGTAATCCAGGTATAATATCCATAAGAAAAATGTGATTTCAA
>MIDO01000010.1:3220-11522 GCA_001831055.1 Verrucomicrobia bacterium GWC2_42_7
GAAAAGGAGTTTTCTTGCGCGAAGGTAAATTTTAAAAAAATTTACTTTCGCGCAAGTTTCTCTTTTTCCAAGATGGGCTTGTGTAAAACGATATGACTTTTGCTCTCTTTAAATAATGCCGCTGAAAAATGTTAGTTTAAGCTTTCCGGAGCCCTGCAAGGTTCCCTTTTCCTTCCTTTGCCTAGACCCTAGGAAGACATCAGTTCGATTTTTGAGCAGGCGGACGAGGCGAACATGAGGGAGCGTACTAACGTACGTAACCGAATGTGAAACCGATGTCCAACACACTCAAAAATTGAACTGATGTCTTCCTACATGTTTTTGCACGTAATAGCAGACTTAATCCTCCTAATAGAGTCGCTAAGATAGTTATTAATAAAGTCTATTTGTACTGAGTTTTTTGTTATCTCAACCAGTTCACGATCAACGCCAACGTTATTGCCGTCTGGTCTTATACTTGGGGTATTAGCATCTTTTTGAATGGTTGGCTTGAGTTCGCTCAACGCATTCATATCGGAATTTTTAATAGAGGCAGACAGTTTTGATTCAAAATCAACGGAGATATCATTGCGCTTGTATCCTGGGGTTTGTGCATTTGCGATGTTGCTTGCTAGTGCTTCATGTCTCAACACTGCAACATCCAGCATCTTCTTCGCTATCGTATAATTCTCTTTGGAAATGCCTTCTATCATAGCTTTTATGAATGGAAGCATTCTCTGTGCCAGAAAGATGTTATTTTAAGTTTCGAGTGTGTTGGACTACGCATTCGTGCTCAGTCACGTACGTATGTACGCTCCTTTGCACTCAGCTTGTCCGCCTTCTCGAAAGCTTAAACTAACATCTTTCTGGGGACCAATTGAACTGTGTTCGCCTCGTCCGCCTTCTCAAAATATTGAACGGGCGTTTTTCTGGGGGTCGATGAGAAGTCTTCAAAGGTCCTGTTTGCCTTATCCACCTGCTTGAACCAATCTTGAGTTTGTTATAAAAACGGTTTTACCTAACGCCATCCGAAAAAAGGGCTTGCGCTGGAATAAATTCCGGAAGGAATTTATTCCAGCGCAACGATCTCCTTTTCGGAAGGGGCTTGGGGGAACGCTTTTGGGGGACCAAAAGCAGTTCCCCCCAAAAAATATTCTTTACTTTTAGCGTACTATGGCTGAGTGTGACCTCTGGAGGCGAGGTTATTTGGATTTGAATAACTGGGGTCTCTGGAAAACCCGATACAAACTATGAAATCGAAGATAAAGAGAGTAACATCTATTGTGATGATGGGAATGGTGGGTATGGTAATGGCAGTGGCTGAGGATGGACAATCCAATGCCGCTTTGGATAAGGAGATTGTGTCTTTAAAGCAGCGATTGGATGCAATGGAAGCCAAATTGGCGGCGGTTGCGTCGCGTCCGATTGATAAAGATCTCATAGAATCGTCAAAGGAATCGTCATTGAAAAAGGGGAGGGTCTTTTCGACCTTTGATGTAGAGTTATACGGATACATTTGTGGCGAAGCCAGTTACGACTCAAATAGCACCGATGACTGTAACCAACCTTCCTTTGTAAGCCCACACACTGGAAATAACACATCTCACTTCAATGCGACCGCTAAAGAAACACGCATAGGTGTTAATATTACGGGTCCTCAAATTTGGGAGGGTAAATTAAGTGCGAAGTTAGAAGTAGACTTTTATAAGGATTCGACCAGCCAGGGTAGTGTTCCTTTAAGAATGAGGGATGCTTATCTTAAGTGGGAAAAGGAAACATTGGCAGTAATAGTTGGACAAAAAGTAGGTTCTTTAATGGCGCCTATTGGGCCTGATTCTTTGAATTTTAATGGATTATCCAATCAGGGGGCAAAGGGTGCCACCCATGCCCAGATACGCGTCACAAAAGACTTTGTTATAGAAAAGGATAAGAAGGTCGAAACAGGAATTTCATTGAATCGACCTGGAAATTCAGCTGGCGGATCTCCTCACCTACAAGCGCTAGTGGGGTATAAGAGTAAGCTGTTGTGTGATAGAGATAACTACATAGCGCTATCTGGTGTTGCTGGAAAAGATCGGGCAGAAGTAGAACCAAACGCAGAGGAGCCGCATCAACGTTATGCCCGGAAATATTCGGTGTGGGCTGGAGTGCTGAGTGCAATCGTTCCGATAAACGATTGGCTCGCTTTATCTGGAGATGTTTATGTCGGGCAAAACCTGGGTCTTTACAGCGGAAGCCTAGGCCAACGTTATAACAATGATAATGCAAACCCTCACTCCCTTCGTACAATTGGCGGATGGGGACAAGCTGCGATCAAATTTACCAAAAAATTGACCTGGAACACCGGTATTGGCATTGATAAAATAAAAAGCCGAGACGTTGCCAGCTATAATTCCAATGTTGATGGTCAATATATGGACAAAAACTGGGGTCTTTTTACCAATTTGATCTACAATCTTACCGATTGCATTGAACTCGGTGTAGAATACAGCGTCATGGAAACTCATTACAAGAGTCACGGTCTATGTCGCAATCATCGTCTACAAACGAGTGTAAGTTTTGATTTTTAGGGAAAGTGTGGGGGGGCCGCTGTTGCGGTCCCCCTACAGAAAAACGTGAGTTCAATTTTCGAGTGTGTTGGACTGCGGATTCGTGTTCAGTCACGTACCAACGTACGCTCCTTCACCCTCACCTTGTCCCCCTGCTCGAAAAGTTGAACTGACGTTTTTCTTCCGTTTTTTCTTGGCATCATAATCGAATCAATAGAATATGAAGCCCTGTAGAAGTAGGGCCTTGGGGAGTTCTTCTTGCTATCAAAAAATAAGCGCAAGAATCTCATTTTTTTGAGAAAACTCATTTGGGTTAGCCAAAATGGGCTTTTCGCCAAATCCTCTTATAAACATTCTCTTAGTATAACCATAAAAAAATATGTCAGTATTAGTTGGAAAAAAAGCACCCTCGTTTGAGGCAAAGGTAGTCATTGTAGACAAGATTGTTGAAAAATTTTCCCTGAAGCAATTTTTAGGGAAAAAATACGTAGTTCTGTTTTTTTATCCCAAGGACTTTACATTTGTTTGTCCAACAGAGCTCCATGCATTTCAAGCTGCATTGGAAGAATTTAAGAAGCGCGATGTAGAAGTCGTTGCCTGTTCAACCGACTCAGAATTCACTCACTTGGCTTGGTTGCAACGTCCCAAAAACCAAGGCGGCATTCAGGGAGTAACCTATCCCATTGTCTCAGATATCAACAAAACGATCTCCGATGCCTATGGATTGCTTGCAGGGGAAGCTTTCGAAGACGAAAACGAGGAATTGATAATCACAGGCGAATTAGTTGCATACAGAGGACTTTTCCTTATCGATAAAAATGGAATCGTTCAACACCAAGTCGTTAACAACATGCCGATTGGACGCAGTGTTCAAGAAACCCTGCGCGTAGTCGACGCCCTCCAGCACTTCGAGCAGCACGGAGAAGTTTGCCCAATGGATTGGAAAAGAGGCGACAAAGCGATGACGCCATCCAGCGAGGGGTTGGTTTCCTATTTTAAATGAAAGAGGTTAGTTTAAGTTTTGGGTGTGTTGGTGCTGAAAAACATTATTTCAGTTTTCGAGTTCGTTGGGCTACGGATTCACACTTCCTCACGTACGTAGGTACGCTCGGTCGTGTTCACCTTGCCCGCCTGCTCGAAATCCTGAGCTAAACGTTTTTCAGCGGGTTTATGAGGAAGCGAACAATTAGTCAGCCTGCTCAAACTCTTAAACTAACATCTTTCTGGGGACTAAGGGAACCGTGTTCGCCTCGTCCGCCTTCTCAAAAAGTTGAATGGGTGCTCTTCAATGGTGTGTCCATAGTTCCTTGGCAAAGTAAAAAACTTTCGCGTAAGTAAAATCGATAGATTTTATTTGCGCGACGATCGCTTTTCTTTTGAAAGCGCGAAAACCTTTCTTTTCTGGAAAAGAAAGGTTTTCGCATCTTCAATATAAAGATAAGTAGTGACAAATTTCCTTTTCTTGCCTAAGTAGAATGGGTAGATTTCAGTTAAGGGACAGTTCAATATGTGGGTAGATTTGTTTCATCGGGAATTTATTAGTGAAGAGAGTGGCGGAAAAAAGCTTTTGGGAGACCATGAAACTGTCCCTACCCCCCGCTCTTACGCAGATACGAATTTTGAAAAAAAATTACCTCTGCCCAATAATCTCCTTTTCGGAGGAGGTGTGGGGGAACCGATTTTGGGTGACCGAAAACAGTTCCCCTTACTCATTCTCCATGGCTTTTTAGGGTCTTCGAGCAATTGGGTGACGACGGGGAAGGAATTGGCGAATTTTTTTGATGTTTATGCGTTGGATTTGAGGAATCATGGGAAGTCGCCGCATGCAGAACCCATGAACTATGAGGCAATGGCCGAAGATGTGTTTCATTGGTTGGATACGAGGGATCTAGGGAAAGTTGTTTTGTTAGGGCATAGTTTAGGTGGGAAATTGGCGATGAAATTAGCCTGTCGATATCCGGAATTGGTAAGAGGTTTAATTATAGAAGACATTGCCCCAAAACCGTATATTCCATCGTTTGATGGTGCTTTAGCCGCATTATTGGAGGTGGACTTGAAGTCTATGACGAGCAGAAAGCAGATAGATGATTTTTTAATTAATCGCTTGAATGATAGCAAGTTATGTCATTTTTTAATGACCAACCTTTCGAGGGACGAGCAAGGTTTTTTTTATTGGCAGGCGAATTTTTCAATTTTAAAAAATAGTCAGGGGGAGCTAGTAAAAAATCCACTGGCCGAGAGTGACGTTTATAAGGGCCCCTGTTTAGTGTTGAAGGGTGAAAAATCGAGGTTTTTGCGCACTACTGATAGGGATCTTTTTCATAAGCACTTTAGTAATTGCGTAATCCAAGAAATTGCGGGTGCGGGGCATAATATTCATTCGGACAATCGAAGGTCTTTTGTTGACACGGTGCGCGGATTTAACGTTGAATAGACTCCTTCACGATTTATAATGAAAACCGTATCAGCAGCTTGCACACAAGAGACATTAATAGGCACACTAGAGAAGATTATCTATTCAAATCGTGAAAACAGTTACACGGTTGGGGAGTTTCGCGCCGACCCAGATGGCACGTTAGTTAAAATTGCGGGATTATTACCCAACGCACAATGCGGTGAAACTTTAAAATTATTCGGAACCTGGATAACTCATTCTAAATTCGGTCGGCAGTTTAAAGTAGATAAATTTGAATCCAAGTTGCCGGCGACATTGCACGGTATAAAAAAATATCTGGCAAGTGGACTTGTTCCAGGCATCGGTAAAGCCTATGCAACAAAGATCGTTGAGCATTTTAAAGAGGATACTTTGCGGGTTATTAGTGAGGAATCGGCTCGGTTGGCCGAAGTTGAAGGTATTGGAAAAGGCCGAATAAAGGCAATCAAAGAAGCCTGGGATGAGCAACATGCCCTCCGCGAGATGATGGTTTTTCTTCAAACCTATAATATCACCACTGGGCAATGCTTGCGTCTTTATAAGGCCTATGGAAACAACGCACGTGCTGTCATTCAGCAGGATCCCTATCGCGTGGCTAGAGAGATTCACGGTATTGGCTTTAAAACTGCAGATGCTATCGCATTGAATTTAGGATTTGCCAATGATTGCCACCAAAGGGTTTCCGCGGGGATTTTGTATGCACTGGGAGAGCTTGAATCTGATGGCCATACGTGTTATCCCAAGGAAGAATTAGAGAAATTCGCAGCAGAATTGTTACATGTCTCGACGGATAAGGTCGCAGACCGCATGCGATACCTAATTCAAGACGAGCGGCTCGTTTTTTTGAAAGAAAACGATCTCGTCCAGCTGCTGACCTCCAAACAATCCGAAGAAGCCATTGCTCTAAATGTTAGACGCTTGATGGATGGGAAGTCTTCGCTTAAGGCAATCAATGCAGAAAAGCTTATACAGTCAACTGAGCAACACATTGGCTTTAAACTCGCTCCCGAACAAATTTCAGCGATACACACGGCGCTAAATTCCAAGATTTCCATCATCACTGGCGGACCGGGTACCGGTAAGACGACAATTTTGAAAATTGTGGTCGATGCTCTAATTTATGAAGGCGCAAAAATCCTATTAGCCGCTCCCACGGGACGTGCAGCGCAACGAATGAAGGAGTCTACCAATGCGCATGCCCAAACCATTCACCGTTTGCTGAAGTTCGATCCCTTCAGGGGGGACTTTACGGTCGACGAAGATAATCCCCTCACGGCTGACTTCATTATTATTGATGAAGCCAGTATGTTGGATATCCATTTAGCCGCCTCTCTATTAAAGGCTGTGCCAATCAATGCACATGTCCTTCTCGTGGGAGATATTCATCAGTTACCCTCAGTGGGTCCAGGAAATGTCCTTAAGGACTTAATAAATAGCAATTTGTTTAATGTAACCCAGTTGCAGAAAATCTTTAGACAAGGCGAACGCAGTGAGATTGTAGTGGCAGCATATGAGGTTCTTCAGGGCTTTACGACACTCCCTCAGACGGTTTCTTCTTTTAACAAGATAGATCCCAATAAGGACTTTCATTTTATCCAAGCAGAAAGCCCCGAAGCGTGCGTACAAGCCGTTGTGACCCTCTGCGAGTCTTGGCTTCCCAAATGGTACCAGCGCCATAGCCTCATGGATGTCCAGATTCTGGCTCCCATGCACAAAGGTACCGCCGGCATTGGAAATCTCAACCTCCAGCTGCAGCAAGCCCTTAACAAGAATGTCGTGGTAAAAATTGTCGGAGAAGCGCCATTCAAATTCGTTGTCGGAGACAAGGTTATTCAAACGCGAAACAACTACGACAAAGGCATTTTTAATGGTGACCTCGGCCGTATCATGTCTCTTGACCGCGAAAACGGTAAATTATGCGCAGAATTCAATAATGAAATGGTCGAATTCGAAAGGGTAGATGCCCAGGACCTCGCTCCCGCTTACGCCATCAGCGTCCATAAATCCCAAGGGAGCGAATTCCCCATCGTCGTCCTCCCCCTCGTTCGACAACACTTCATGCTCCTTCAACGAAACCTCCTCTACACCGCCATCACCCGCGGTCGTAAAAAAGTCTTTATCGTTGGGGACCCGTCCGCCTACGCCATGGCCGTCCGTAACAAAGAAAGTACCCTCCGCAAAACAACCCTCCCTCACCGCCTCAAATCAGCGTTTCCCCAAGCCCCCTCCGAAAAGGAGGGCGTTGATAGGGAATAACTTACGTTTGAATTTATTCCCTATCAAGTACTTCTTTTAGAAGGAAATTAGGAAGAAGAGCTCTTTAAAAAAAGAAACTCTGGAAACCGCTTTTTCTAAAAAGAAGTTAGTTTAAGCTTTCGAGCAGGCGGACGAGGTGAACATGCGGGAGCGTACTTACGTACGTGACCAAATGTGAATCCGACGTCCAACACACTCGAAACTTAAAATAACTTCTTTTATACACATGAAACACATAGTAGAAATCAGGCCCTTAGCGCGGGTATCGAAGGACCTTTCGTATGGGGTACCGGAGGAGATGGTTGCGCGTGTGCAGGTGGGGAGTTTGGTATTGATTCCGTTGATGAATCGGCAGACGTTGGGGATTGTAAGCAAATTGGGAAGTTCGCAGGAGATACCGGTTAGTCGGTTGAAGCCGATAAAGGAGCTGTTGTATGATTGGCCTGTGATGACGCCGGATTTGGTAAAGATGGCGGCTTGGATGCAAACGTATTATGCGTCTTCGTTGGAGTCGTTGTATGAATTGATGATTCCTGCGGAGGTGCGGAATCAGACCTCGTTGAAGCTTGTTAAGTTTTTGAAGATAAAGAAAGATCTTACTGATGAGGAACTTCAGAAGTTGGCAAGGCGTGGACCGAAACAGGCGGTGCTGTATGAGTTTTTGCAAGGTCAGGGGGACAAGCGGTGTGCGATGAGTGTTTGTGTGGAGAAGGTGGAAGTTGGGTCGACGACGATAAAATCGCTTTTGTCACAAGGGGTTATTGAGGTTGAGGACCATGCGGAACACCGGGAAGCCTACGCAGATGAATCTGCCCAAGTGGAAATGGTCAGTTCTCAAGAGGTTTCCTTGACAGAGGAACAACAAACTGCGGTCGATGATATTTGTGCTAGCATAGATAAGAAAAAGTTCCAAGTGCATTTGTTGCATGGGGTTACGGGTTCTGGGAAAACGGAAGTCTACTTGCGGGCGATGCAACACGTATTGGCGACGGGGGGCGGTATATTGTTTTTAGTGCCCGAGGTTGCCTTGACGCCTCAGACGATAGGGCGGGTTCGAGCGCGATTGGCAAAACTGAATGTGAAT
>MIDO01000011.1:0-5611 GCA_001831055.1 Verrucomicrobia bacterium GWC2_42_7
AAGGGAGTGTGAATCCGTAGCCCAACATACTCAAAAACAGAACAGATGCTTTCTGTCAGGAAACCTTTCTTCTCCTCAGAAAGAAGGGTTTCGGCGTTTCTATTCTCAATGATATTAACTATGAAATCCATTCCGGAGCGTTCTTTTCCCTTAAAAATGCCTAATTTTTGCGAATAAATAAAGGTTCTTGGACATAGAGGCGGATTTTTCTTGAGGTCGATGCTTTTGTGTTATCTGATTGGCTTACAATGATTTCAATGAAACTTGGGAAGGTTGGGAGTTCTTTTACTCCCTTGGAGTTTTTTACAATCCAGTTCCCGTCCTTGTACATGACAAGATCTGATGGCTCCGTTGTGCATTCTGAGCTAAAATGGAATTTTAGGCAAAACTGTCCTTGGATTGAAAAATTTTTTGATTTTTTTGGCTCAACGATGGGTTCTAAGTTTAGGAGGGGTCTAGTGTTGATAACCACTGATTGTTCAATAGCTTGGTATGTAATTTGTAAAAAGTTTTCTCGGGACAGTTTGTCAATATGGAGTATATGCTTTTCTGTTTGACCATCATACATAATACCTTGATAATTATTTATTTCCTTGAGGCCAACGTCTGTAGGGAGTCGTACAAAAGCTACAGAGGATAAATCGCATTCTACTTGGTCAAGAAAACTCTCTATTTCATTTTTAAGGCAATCGCTATCTGCTTGTTTCTTAAAATGATCCAATGTGCTAGGCAGCGCTGCTACGATGAGAATGGTCATCGTCACAAAAATGCTAACAGCCAAAACCACCTCCAGTAGCGTAAAGGCCGATTTTTTATGGGAAATGGGTGTATTTGGGGAAACCCAATAGTCGCCCAAAAACGTTTTCCCCAATCCCCTTTCCGAAAAGGAGTTATTTTCGCGAAAAAAAAGAAGGGATGGTTTTTCCATTTCTATTTCGTAACCTGGAAAAGAGAAAACCGCTTTTAATCGATTTAAAGCGGTCTTTCCCAAACATATTTTCAAATTCCCAATTATACGGCTTTGGTTTTGGTTGTTGTGGCTTTTTCTAGGGCATCTGCTTTTGTCTCTTTTATCTTTTGTTCTTCATCCTTGATGTCTTTTTCGAGGCTTCTCCACCCACGAATGATCGTCTTTTCAGCAGTGGTATCGTCCAAGACTTCGTCAAGTTCCCATGCTTTCCCGTTGGATGTGTTAATCATGAACAGCTTGTCAACGTTTTTGCCCTCTACCTTACTCCATACATTTGCCCGATACAATTGATAATCGCCTGTTGCAGCGAAAGATGTTGCGCACAGTGAGAAAACTGCGGCAGATAAACAGAATGCTCCTTTATATAATGTTTTTGCGTTCATAAGTTGCCTCAAGAAGCTACGCTTTGTTCCCTGAAAGTCAATACTGCGAATAGTGTATTTTTTGCTTTTTGGGGGACTGTTTTGGGTCCTCTAGAAAAGGTTCCAACCAACAGAAAAACGTGATTTCAAGTTTCGAGTTCGTTGGGCTGCCGATTGGGGCTCAGTCAAGTATGTATGTCCGTTCTCTTGCCCTTTACCTCGTCCCCCTTCTCGAAATCTTAAACTAACATCTTTCAGCGGGTTTATGGGAAGGAGTAAAAGTTCGTGTTCGACTTGTCCTCCTGCTCGTGAAATCTTAAACTAATATCTTTCTGGGGGCCAAAAGCAGTTTCCTTGCAGTTTTTAGAGGTCCCCAGATTTTCGCCTCCTAATAACT
The DNA here is from genome assembly GCA_001831055.1 of Verrucomicrobia bacterium GWC2_42_7. Lineage (GTDB taxonomy): Bacteria > Verrucomicrobiota > Verrucomicrobiia > Opitutales > GWC2-42-7-A > GWC2-42-7-A. The sequence goes on from MIDO01000011.1 coordinate 1,730, forward strand.
TCTTATAGCGGTTTAACTTTTCTTGTATCGATGTAGTCTTCTTTGGGAAGGAAAAACAAAATTTTTTGTTCTGAGTTTGAAGCGAGCTGGGAAAAAAGCCGTTTTTTGTAACCAAATCCCTCTTCTGTGGGAAGGTTTCTTGTGCGCTCTAGGAAGATAACCGATTTTTCCAATGAGTCTGTGGAGACTACGAGAGCAATGTGCCCACTGGGTTTGGGGTTCTGTTCTGTTTGTTCTCTGAAGAAGCAGACCAAATACCCCGGCTTTACGTCTTTTATCTCTGTCACCTTAATGGGGGTTACCTTCTCTGTGAGGAAAGCATACTCGGGGAGGACTTTTTTTTCATCTTTGTCTTTCTGGAAATAATCGAGGTGAAATTTGTAAAATGTTTCTGTAAAGGCGCGTCTTTTGAGGCCGAGCAAAGAAGAAATCCAGTAGGAGCAATCTTGCGCAAGATTTTCTCTTTCATCCAGATGCACAATCTCGTCGTTTCTGAGTGCATAGCCGCCGTGTGGCAACAAGAACCCTCTCTGAAGGAGTTTATCTTTGCTTTCAAAAAATAATTCGAATTCTTCCCACATCGCCCTCTCTTGTCTCTTCGGCAAAGGAATCAGTTGCATGAAGGCGCTTTTTCTTAATTTTTCTTTATATCTATCATCTAGTTCGTTAATTGTATTTTTGTTTGTTAAGCATGTGATTAGCAATATATTGGCAAGCTTTAGTTCTAGATCTTCCTGCTGCCCTTTTATGTCGTTTGAATAACCCGCTATAATGCGCGGTAAATTCTTATCCACGGGCATGCCATCCACAGGCTCTCCCAATAGCATCCATTGGATTTTGTTGCGAATCAGTTTCTTTACGCTTAACAACAGATTAATCGCGTGATTGTGCCTAAATTCAGAAGTGGTATTTTCTTTATCATTACGCGACTTTTCTATTTTATCCTCAAATATTTTAATATCTTTGCTTATCCTTGCTATTATATCTGCCTTAACATATTCAATCATCTCCTGCTTGGTCTTTTTTAAAGTAGCGCTTTTTAATTCAAAAGTCACTGCTACTTGATGTCGCCAATATTCCAATTCTTCATACTGAGCCAACCTAAAAGCCTGTTCCTCCTTGATTCCCCTTTGGACCAATATCGAAGGGGAAAAAAATGCAGCGTCCCTGACTGCTAATAAATCTAACTCATTGAAGTCAACACCCCCCTGGGCCATCAAATCAATAAAAACCAAACAAATCGAAATAGAAATAAAACAAAGTCTCTTCATGGTTTGAAAAAAAGGACAAGGGAATCTCTTTAGGGTTCATTTACAATAACTATAATTTTCTATAGAGCTCAGACTTATGCAAATAGTATTTTTAAAATAAGATTTATAGAATTAATAGTCCTAACGTTGAAAATGAATACAGTATTTTGTTTTGGGGCGACTTCTCATACATCGCATAATAAAAAATGTAAAACTTTGATTATGCGATTATTAGGAGTGTTTTCTCGTGTCTATTCTCAATGTATTTATTTATGGCATCTTTCTGCGTGGTTATGATAAAAGAGCAGTAAAAATGTTCGCCTCGTCCCCCTTCTCAAAAAACGAACACACGGTTTTCAATTGAGGAAAAAGCTCTTAGGGGGAGTAAAAGCGGTTTTCCTCAACTTTTCTTTTTTACCGTTATATGCTTGATTTTATAAATAAAAAGGGCAGTTAATAAATAGAATAATATGGCTGATAATTCGAAAAAAAATCCAAAACCAAACAATTTTACATGGTTACCGCCGGGATTGCTTCCGTATCTCGCAATTATTTTGATACTGATCGGGATTTTTCTGATTCCCTATGATCCACCCAAGAGACATGAGGATTGGACAATCAACCAAGTCCTTGAGGCAGCGGAATCGGGAAAGATTCAGAGCGGAGAGATTCAGTCCGATCCTAGAAAGGGGTTGAATTGGTACCATATTTCCGGAGAACTGATCCCGCAAAGTAAAGAAAAGGATGTCCGTGGGATCGCATTTAAGGCTGAAGGCCGCCTCACCGATGATCGTTTTAACAAGCTGGTGTCCACAAAAGGCGTTAATTTCATCGAAAAGCCCGCTAGTACGCTGATGGGCGATCTTTTAGTCAGTGTGATTCCTTTTGTCGTGGTTATTTTCCTGTTGTATATTTTGTTCATGAAACAAATACGCATGGCAGGGCGGGGTGCAATGAGTTTTGGAAAAAGCCGTGCAAAAATGCTAACCCACGACCGCGAAAAGATCACGTTTGCGGATGTGGCCGGTTGTGACGAAGCAAAGGAAGAGGTCCAGGAAATTGTGGAATTTTTAAAAGATCCTAAAAAATTCCAAAAGATCGGGGCAAGAATTCCGAAAGGCTGCTTAATGGTAGGCCCTCCCGGAACAGGTAAAACGCTCCTTGCTAAGGCTGTTGCTGGTGAGGCCGATGTTCCCTTTTTTAGCATCAGTGGTTCGGATTTTGTTGAAATGTTTGTAGGTGTCGGCGCCTCACGTGTTCGTGACATGTTCGAACAGGGACGCAAAAATGCCCCATGCTTGATCTTTATTGATGAAATAGATGCGGTTGGACGTCAGCGCGGAGCGGGCTTAGGTGGCGGTAACGATGAGCGTGAACAAACATTAAATTCCCTCCTTGTCGAAATGGATGGATTCGATGGACACGAAGGCGTGATTATCATCGCAGCGACTAACCGTCCAGATGTCCTTGATGCTGCGCTACTTCGTCCAGGTCGATTTGATCGTCAGATTTATATTGATCTGCCAGATTTGTTCGGTCGTGAAGAAGTTTTAAAAGTCCATGCGAAGAAAATAAAGATGGACGAATCCGTCGACTTGAAAGTGGTTGCTCGTAATACACCAGGTTTCTCGGGAGCCGACCTCAAAAACTTGCTAAACGAAGGCGCTCTGCTTGCCGCTCGTTACAATAAGTCGGTCGTTACGATGGCAGAACTCGATGAGGCAAAAGACAAAATTTCCTATGGCCGTGAACGTCGTAAGCTAATGGATGATGAAGATAAGAAAATCACAGCTTATCACGAAGGTGGTCATGCGCTTGTCCAAGCGGTTATCGATGATGGACATCTGCCCATTCATAAGGTTACCATTATTCCACGAGGTCAAAGCCTTGGAAGTACCATGTTTTCTCCCACGAAAGATATCCTCAACCATTCAAAGCACCGTCTGCTCAATCAAATTTGTTGTGCGATGGGCGGTAGAATTGCAGAAGAGGTCATTTTTGCTGAAATGACAAGCGGCGCTTCTAGTGATATCATTCAAGCGACAAAGATAGCGCGTCACATGGTCTGCGACTGGGGTATGTCATCTATGGGACCCATTGCCTACGGTGAAAATCAAGATCATATCTTTTTAGGTAGGGAAATTACTCGCAATCAAAATTATAGCGAAGCAACCGCTCAAAAAATTGACGCCGAAATTCACTCCATCGTAGATAGCGAATACAACCGAGCCAGAGATATTATTGTAAAAAATCGCGAGAATCTCGAAAAGATCGCAAAAGCTCTCCTCGAACACGAAACAATCGAAGGGAAGCACATCTTTGAGATCCTGCAACCCGGCGAAATTAAGTCACCAGTCGTCCACTCAAAACCCGTCGTATCACAGCCTGTAGCTCCCCAGCCAGAAAAAGAAGAAAAGGCGGAAAAACAGGAACAGCCATAGGATAAGGCATTAAAGAAGCGACAATATGCGAAAACCTTTCTGTCCTAGGGCAGAAAGGTTTTCGCGCTTTCCAAAGAAAAACGATAGTGCGCGAACAAAAAAGCTACGTTTTTCAGAGGTAACAGATCTCAAAGCAAAGACTTCTGGTTTGCCTTCGGCAAAGTCGAATTGCGCTTATTGGATTGTCATCA
>MIDO01000011.1:5660-14362 GCA_001831055.1 Verrucomicrobia bacterium GWC2_42_7
TAGAATTTATATGGAGCTCTTACTTAATATATAACATTGTAAAAATAGATATGAAAACTTACAAAAAAATACTCTTGATAGCTTCCTGCTTATTCTCTCTCTCGTTGAGTGCTAATATAACGATGAGTTACATTTTAAATGAGGAGGAGAAGATTATTTCTTATGGTTCTTTCTGTGATCTAGTAACGCAACATCCGGAGGGAAGTGAAGCTGCTATACTAAAAATAGAGACCCTTGACGACGCTGAGTACGGTGCCTTGATATCTTCATTTGGTTATAGTGGTGGAAGGCCTTGGGAACTAAGTAATTTTTGGTCTCAATCTCAGGTAATTGTGATAGCAGTGCATGGAGTTAGTTGCAAAAGTCTCACGTCTTTAATGTGTTTTTCAGAGCAGTTTAAATTTGTGGGAGAAAAAGGACCTTATTATGTATTTGGGAGGTCTTGTGTTTTGGATAAGGAAATAAAAAAGCAATTTGCTGCGCGTTTAGATAGATTATTCTAGGCCAATTGAGACACAAAATAAGGAGGCATCCCCAACATGCTGTAGCATAAGACATTAAAGTTATTACAAAAAAAATTCCTCGCCCAGGGAAAATCGCTAGATTTTTCTTGGGGCGATAATCGCTTTTCTTTGGAAAGCGCGAAAACCTTTCTTTTCTTGTGAAAAGAAAGGTTTTCGCATCTTGTCTCTTCTTTAATATCTTATGCTATACGTTTTTCCTTTTTCCGCGAAAAGAAAGGGTTTCGTAACTTATCGCTTCTCTTTTGCAGCATGCTATAACATCTTTCTGGGAGGCCAAAAGAAGTTCTCTTAATATTATTTTTCTTGACTCCGGTGGGTGTTGGGGCTTATTACAGTGGTTCTAGTTGCTGGTTCTTTTCACACAAAACATATGATAGATCTAATACTCATAGCTCTATACTTAATAGCGACGCTCTGGCTTGGGGTTAGGACGAGCAGAGATATTCGCACAATGAGGGATTTTTCCATCGCAGGAAGAAATTATCCCACATTTTTCATAATTGCTACGATATTTGCCACCTGGGTAGGCGGTGGGGCCATGTTGGGCGGGACGGAGAGGGTATACAGTGTTGGAGTTATATTTTCTCTGGCTTCAATAGGCGACATATTATCCTTGTTCATCATAGCAAAGGTATTCGCGGCAAAGGTATCAAAATGTGAACATGCCTTATCTGTGGGCGATATCATGTATGGTTGCTACGGGACTGAGGCAAAGGTAATTACGGGTATAGCGGGAATGCTTTACGCCGTTGGTGCGATCGGTATGCAAGTTAGTGCATTGGGATTCACGTTTCAGCATTTTTTAAACATGCCCTATAGCTGGGGAGTATGGATTGGATGTGGAATAGTTATCATCTATTCTACTTGTGGAGGAATAAGAGCTGTCACGATAACCGACGTTTTGCAGTTTGGCGTGTTGGTGGTTGCTGTTCCGATCATTGCCAATTTGGCTTTGCAGCATGTGGGGGGCTATGAAGGGCTTTTTGCCAAAGTTCCTGAGACGCATTTTTCTCTTTTCCCTCAAAATGAGAATGAGAGTCTTCTAAAATACGTGTCGTTGTTGATTATTTACGCATTGCCATTCTTGGACCCTGCAATCGTGCAACGTCTATTGATGGCAAAGAGCAGCAAACAGGCCGTTTTTTCGATGACCATGGCTTCTGCCATTAGCATACCTTTTGCTATTCTCATTGCAATCATAGGGTTGTCTGCATTGTCATTGTATCCGGGAATACAATCTGATTTAGCCTTGCCACACCTTATTGATCGCGTAATTCCTGTTGGTTTCAAGGGGCTTGCGATTGCTGGTATCTTGGCGATAATCATGTCTACGGCTGACTCTTTCTTTAACACCGCTAGTATATCTTTGGTTCACGACGTCATTACTCCCTTTTCCAAGATATCAGATAGAACACAGCTGCTCCTGGCTCGTATTTCCACCATTGTTCTAGGGTTGCTTTCAATTGCTTTTGCTCTTAGTTTCGGAAATCTGATCGAAATGGGGGCCTACGTTTGTAATTTTTGGGGTCCTATTGTGATGTTTCCTTTATGGATGGGGATATTTGGCGTAAGGGCACGCAAGGCGACCTTTATAATCGCTGTTTCTGCTGGTTTTGCAACGTTTGTAGTATGGGAAATATTTTCTTTAGAAAAGAAGTTTTCCTATGTTAATAGCGTCGTGCCAGGTCTTATTATTAATGCGCTATCATTCTATGTCGCACATCGCATACTCGGGCGGATGTCTGATAAAGAGATTGAAGAACTTCGAGCAAAGACGGGCATGAATGGTAAGGCTCAAGAGCGCTCGGAAAAATCTATACCGATTTCTCGTGGTTATGGGAAAAATCAAGTGGTAATGGTTTCGGCCTCACGTGGATCTAGGTTCTTTTATTCCATAAAAAAGCCGTTTGTCCTAGCCCTAGATGCCATACGCAACTTCCGCTTCAAACAAATTCCTACTTTTTCTCAACGGAAGGTAGAATCCTATGGCGCCCAATACGTATCTTTCGGGACATTTGCAGTGATCAATTATATCATGCCGTTTTTCATGTGGTCCCAGGTGCACCCAGAGGAACATATGGTGCTATCTCTTCGATTAACCGCTGGCATAATGTGCTTTATGTTGCTGTCAAAGGACTTATGGCCATTGTCATGGCAAAAATACCTTCCTTTATATTGGCACATTACACTGGGTTTTTGTCTGCCATTCCTAACAACCTACATGTTGCTGGATGAACATGCTTCTTTGTTTTGGTTGATGAATGTGACTCTAGCCATATTCTTCCTCTCCATTTTGGTAGATTGGATAAGTTTTATGATTATCTTTGCGGTAGGGGCTACTGCAGGGTTTCTATTTTATTTCTTAATAAATGGTTCGCCTTCGTTTGTTGCCTTAAGTAAAGAAAATATATTTATTTCGGCCTATATGTACTTCTTCTCCATGCTAATCGGTATAGTGTTTTCCAAAAACCGTGAGTTTTTGCAGGAAATGAAGTTACGTGCGATGAAATCACTGAGTGGGATAGTATCAAATGAGCTGCGAACTCCGTTGGTTGCGATCAGCATACGCGCACAATCTTTGGAAATGCAACTCGAGGACTTGGAAAAAAACATAAGAAACGATGTCCCAGAAAAGTATATAACTGCCAATATATTAAACAATCTTTCACTGGTAAAGGGATCGCCGAATAAGATTACAAAATTGGCAGCAAGTACCTCCACAGCCCTAGATATCGTACTATTCAACCTAGAAGATAAGAAGTTATCATTCGATGACCTCGTTCCCGTCTCTGTCGCCGAATGTGTTGAGGAAGCGCTAAAGGCCTTTCCCTTTATGGGAAATGAACGGAGTTATGTACACTTTATAAGTGACCCTACAGAAAAAGAAACTGGGATTAGTGCAATCGACATAGCTATAAAAAACGAAAAACTCATCTCCGATTTCACCTTCATGGGTAGCAAAATTCATATGGTTCATGCCATTTTCAACCTTATGAAAAATGCTCTCTACCAAATTAAAATTTTCCAAAAAGGGGAGATTTATATATGGCTCGCTAAGGATAAGTCCAATAATTATGAAATACATGTCAGAGACACAGCGACAGGCATAGATCAAGAAATTCAATCAAAGCTATTCCAACCGCTATACTCTGAAAAACCCTCAGGCGCAGGGCTCGGGCTTGCTTTCTGTAAATCTATCATGGAAACTTTTAATGGAGAGATCTCTTTCCATTCCCAAAAAGGAGAATACGCTGAATTTGTCCTCACATTCCCCTCTGCGGCTAATATACGTTCAAGTTTAAAACAAAAGTAGTGAAAGATGTCAGTTTAAGTTTCGAGTCCGATGTCCAACACACTTAAAAACTGAACGGACGCTTTCTGCCAGGAAACCCTTCTTCACCTCAGGAAGAAAGGTTTCCCCGTTTCTAAGGTCCTCAATTTTTCTTCTCTTGCGAAAAGAAAGATTTTTCTGGATCTTATTTTGCTATTTAACTTATAAGAGAATATGGATAATAAGATGCGGTTGAATTTCGAGAGGCTCTCTAAAAAGCCCGTAGGTGTCTTTGGGAAGGGGGTCAGTGGGAGAGCCGTTTGTGGATTACTTGACCGATTGCATGTGTCATATGTTACTTATGATCAGCACAATGATGCGACAAAAAGCACGTTCTTAATAGAAGATGCACAAAGGCATGATTTGATCGTAACGAGTCCGAGTTTTCATGAAAGTCATCCTTGGGTAAGAATGGCTACGCAAGGAGGTTGTTTATGTGTGGGTGAGTTAGATTTTGCTTCGCGTTTTTGGCCAGGGAAAGTATTAGCGATTACTGGAACGAATGGTAAAACAACCCTGACTGAATTTTTAGCTTTTGCCTTAAATCGCATTGGTGAAGCCGCTTATGCTGTTGGTAATAATGGTGTTGCGTTTTCGTCTATTCACACGCTTGGCTCTTATGATCAGGATGCTTGGGCGGTTTGTGAGGTCAGTTCTTTTCAATCAGAGACATTGCGGTTCCTTAAAGCAGATGCCATTCTTTGGACAAATTTTGCCCCGGATCATTTGGAAATCTATCCCTCTCTGAAAGATTATTTTGGTGCAAAGTGGAATCTTATCCAAAGGCTGAAAGAAAAGGGCTGTTGTTTTGTGGGAGAGAGTGTTGAGAGGGGTGCTCAGCAACATGGCTATCGCTGGCCGTTCAAATCCAAAAATTTTTTTAAAAAACAGGTTTTGGAAAAAGAAGTCGAACAGGCGGCCTTTCCCGGAACCGTTTTCTCGAGCTTTCCTCAAAGAGAAAATTACTTATTGGCACGCGAATTTTGGAAATGGATCGGAAGGGATGAATCCGAATTGCTGCTTATCGCCCAAGATTTTAAGCTGCCAAAACATCGACTTCAGGAGATCCGTACAGTAAAAAATGTCCATTTTTGGGATGATTCCAAAGCCACTAACATGGCTGCGACCTTAGCGGCGATGCGGACTTTTCCCAAGCCCATCTACCTCATCGCAGGAGGCAAATCAAAGAACGAAAATGTTTCGGAGTTCGCAAAAAACCTTCAAGGAAAAGTCAAAGAAGCTTTCCTTATTGGCGAAACAGCACTCGACTTGGAAAATGCATTTAATGCCGTTGGAATTCCTTGTAAAATTTATAATTCTCTAGAAGAAATTGTACCCATCGCATACGAACTTGCCTTACAAGACACTGATATACAACATGTTGTTCTGAGTTCTGGTTTCTCAAGCCTCGATATGTTCAAAGACTACAAACAAAGAGGTGATTTTTTTGAATCAATCGTGCAGGCTATATATAGTAAATAAGAAATAAGTTGCCCCACCGGAACCCCTTTCTTTTTAAGGTAAGGAAAGAAATGCTTTCCGTCGGGAAGCATGAGTTCAATATTTTGAGTGTGTTATATTCATAAAGCTTCCCTTTCCTCCAATAATTTTCAGCTTGAAACTCATGGAGTTAGCTGTTAGAGTTACAGTAAGCAGGATAACGCATTTCAATAAGAGATAGGGCTCTAATTCTATCGCCTGATTAAAACCGTAAGGTTTTGATTATGCTATTAACTATAACATAAACCATTTTACTTACAATGAAGCGGGAGAAAATATTGGTGATTGAGGATGACGAGGGGGTGCGTGGACCTCTCGTTACGATGCTTGAATTGGAGGGGTTTGAGGTTCAGGAGGCAAGGGATGGGAAAGAGGGGATTGAGAGGGCTACGCAGTACGAACCCGACATCATACTGTGTGACGTTATGATGCCGCAAAAGGATGGTTATGAAGTGCTTTTGAATATACGAAAATGTGAAAGATTAGAGTATACACCGTTTTTGTTTTTGACAGCGAAAACACAACCGGAGGAAATCCGCGCAGGGATGAATTTGGGCGCAGAGGATTACCTGACGAAGCCCGTTGACCGTCAAGTTTTGCTTAACGCGGTATCGGTTCGTCTTTCGAAGAAACGGCGGATAGACAGCTTTCGTTCTGAGTGTGAACAAATTGCACGACTTCAAGTTGCTTCCCGTCTGCCCCATGAATTGCTTACGCCATTGAATGGCATTCTGGGGATGGCTAATTTATTGGAGTCAGGTGCAAAAAACCTGGCGGAATGCGAGATCAAGAACATGGCCCAATCCATAGAAAAGAGCGTCAATGGTCTCAAAAAAACTATTCAAAAATTTTTGATTTACGTAGAACTTTTAACAGAGCAAGGCAAACTTCCTCAAGAAGAGAGGGTGAATTCGCGAAAAATTATTACAAATTGTGTTGATAAAGTAAGCAAGGGATGGAGCCAGACAAGAAGTATTAAGGCATCTCTCATAGACGCTTCGCTGAAACTGTCCCCGCACTACTTTGGCATCTTAGTTGAGGAACTTTTGGACAATGCCTTCAAGTTTTCAGACCCCTTAAGTCCGATTCAAGTGCATACCTCTTGTGGAGATAAGGTGTTTTTACTGGAGATCGTAAATCAAGGTTCGCTCATGCCCATGAACCAAGATATCTTTTCTCAATACGATGATTTTACGCAATTTAGCAAAGAAAAATTCAACCAACAGGGATTCGGCATAGGTTTGGCCATTTGCAAACTTATTGCGAAAAAATACACTGCCTCCATCGAATTCTCCTCCAGTGATGGGAATACCACTAGTGTAATCGTTTCTATCCCTGTCTGAAAGGTGTTATTTTAAGTTTCGAGTGCGTTGGATATCGGATTCACATTCGGTTACGTATTTAAATACGCTCCCTCATGTTCACCTCATCGGCCTGCTCGAATCCTTAAACTAACACCTTTCAGTGGGGTTATGCAAAGAGAGCAAAAGTTGTGTTCGCCTTGTCCGCCTTCTCAAAAATTGAACGGGTGTTTTTCTGGGGTGCTTAGAGACGATTCTAAAAAGGTCCTCATCTTGTCCGGCCTTCCTAATAGAAAGATCGGACACCTCTAAAAAACCTATTTTCCAGAAAAATGAAGATGTATTTAGGAGATGTTTTTTGTTGAACTACGTCTGCGCTCTAATAAGTTCTGAAAGAACTTATTAGAGCGCAGTTACCTCCTTTTCGGAAGGGGTGCGGGGAAACGCTTTTATGCGAATAAAAGCAGTTTCCCCGCAGTTTTTAAAGACTGCCACCCTCCTTTTCTCGGAAAGAGAAAGGTTTTTGTATTTTTCGCCAAAAACTATTTTCTACTCTTCTTCGTCTGGGGAGGCTTCTCCTACGATGTGATTGAATTTGAGCTTGCGCTTATTTGCTGGGAGTGGGCTTAGGGAGACAGTGATGTTGCGTCCGGCTAGAACGGGTTTTGAATCAATCACTCCGATGTCGACCAGTTCTGTTATCGCGCGATTAATTACAGTAAAACCCAACTCTTGCCGTGCAGCTTCCCTTCCTCTAAAGGCCAAAGTGAATTTCACTTTATTCCCATCATTCAAGAAATCTTCAGCGTGTCTGAGTTTGATAAAGAAGTCGTTTTGCTCGATTCCTACTCGAAACTTGATTTCCTTAACCTTTACGACTTGGCTTTTGCTTCCTTTGGTTTTTTTGCCTTCCTCGTACATGTACTTACCGAAGTCAACAATCTTACAGACAGGAGGTTGCGCATTTGGAGAAATTTCTACTAAGTCTAGACCATGCATCTTCGCACGTTGAACAGCATCTCTTGTGAGCATTACCCCAATTTGCTGACCATCCGGTCCGATGACGCGAACTTCGTTTGCTCTGATTTTATCGTTTTTACGAGGACCACTGTTATATCTCGAATGAAAATTTCCTCTTTGAAATTTATTTCTAGGATAAGAAGGATTTGTAGACATTAATAACTCAATATTGTTTTTTTATCTAGCACTATGCCAATATATAATACTTATAAATAAACCTTTTTTACTTTCAACTCTTTTTTTAATGGAAAAGCCAAAATGAATTTTCTCTAAGATCGAATCGATTATTATAGCCAATTGCATTGAGAATCGAGGTGCGGACCCTGAGGGAAGGAAAAGGGTTTTCGCAACCTCCATTCTCAATCTATAGTCAATAGGAACTTAATTTACTATATCATAAGTCCTTTGAGTTTTTAAAGGAGGTTGAGTTTTTGTTCTAGGGAAGAGAGGGAGTCTTCTTCAGTAGAGGGAGGGAGCGGCGGGATCTTTGCAAGCGATTCCCTTGCACGCAACTCAATGGACTTCAGTCGGGTATGGGAGGATGTCAACTTGTGAATGATCGCGGAAATGGCACCTAGGTCAAATAACTCTGTTAAGGGATGCAATTTAAGATAGTCAAATAATCCTTCCCAGGCGGCCGTTAATGCGGCTTCTGCCGCAGAATGCCCAGGATTCCAAATCTCCATTATCCGATCCGTTTCAACTTTCGCATGCTGCATCTGTTCTAATTTTATAATCCTATTCATAATTGTATGGGTATCTTAGATGCTTAAGTGGTTAAAAAGCCTTTTTGTGAAAAACGACTTCCGAATAGGGAATCCCCAAGCGCCTTAAAAAGGTATTCTAGTCCGCCAGAGGTCAATTTGTATCGGCGAACACGCCTAGACGTTTGAATATTGGTCGCGTTGATTAATTGGGAATCAATGAGTTCATCGAGTTCTTTTTTGACGATTGGCTGTTCATTAGGCAGGCCTTGTGTATGCAATCCATACTGGATCGTAACAAATGGCAATGGAGCCGGATAGC
>MIDO01000012.1:0-8952 GCA_001831055.1 Verrucomicrobia bacterium GWC2_42_7
GAAACTCTCAAGGACCTTATCCTGCGGGCTGGAGGATTCACACAATACGCGTTTCCGGAAGGTGCAATTTTTACGCGTGAAACCCTGAAAGATCAAGAAGAAGATATGTTGAAAAAAATGGCTGCTCGTTTGGAATCCGATTTAGCGATTTTTCTCATACAGAACGCCAGTGGCAGTAATAGATCAGATACTCGTCCAGAATCGATAATGACATTGATGAAATCTGTTCTATCAGAAACAAAAAGAGCAAAGCCTGTCGGTAGGATGATTATTGATATGGATGATATCATGAAAGATAAGGTGGCTGTCCCAGTTGAGAATCAAGATGTCCTTTTGATTCCAAAAAAACCTGTTTCGGTGGCTGTCATGGGAGAGGTTCAATTCCCCTCTTTCCACGTTTTTGACCCGAAAATGAAACCCAATGAATATCTGGAAGCAAGTGGTGGGCTTTCTCATCGGGCAGATAAAGGATCACTGTTTGTTGTCCGTGCAAACGGCGCTTCTGCTTATAAACGAGTTAAAAAGACGCGTTGGGGCCTATCGGGAACCATGCAACCAGGAGATACTATAATCGTTCCTATAAAGATAGAGGTACCTTCCCTTACGCTGTGGACACAATCAACTCAAGTTCTTTATAATCTATCTATGTCTGCAGCTGCCATCGCAACCTTTAAAAATAGATAATGCCATGGGAAAAAAAGGATTAGAGCTTAACGAAAAATTTTTTAACCAAGAAACTGAACTAAGTGACATTTTGTTTGTTCTATATAAGCATCGTTTCCTCACTCTTACACTTGTAGTAATAGGGGTGATAACAGGTATGGGGTTTGCGCTATTTACTAAAAAAAAATATGAGGGAAAGGCCCTTGTTGCAATAACTTCAACCAGACTCGAGCCTACAGGTCCCTTGAGCATGGTAACGGGCCTGGTTGGAAAAAAGGATCAGGAAACACTTCAATTGCTTAATTCGCACCAATTCGCAATACAATTTGCAAGTGAAGTTTTATTGCCAGACCTAGTAAAAATCCCGAATTACAGGGAGGTAACTCTTGACCTGGGTGTTTCTTTATTAAAATCCATACGAAGCATAAAATACGACACGAAGACAGGGATTATTTCTGTTTTTTTTAGGTGGGAGGATCCTAAGTTAGTTGCGAAGTGGGCCAATGAATACGTTTCCACTTTTAATAGGGTTGCGAGGTTCAAAGAAAAACAAGAAAACGAAAAGGCCTTATACTATCTAAACCAAGAACTAAACAAGACTCATTTTATAGCAGTAAAGGAAGCAGCAGCCCATTTAACAGAAATAAAGTTAAAAGAATCTATGGCGATTAATGTGCAAGAAGAATACGTGTTAAAAGTAATAGACCCAGCTTTTGAACCCAAAGAACCTGATTCAAAAAAAATTTATTGGGGCGCTGCTTTCGCTTCTCTAGGATTTGTTTTAAGTCTTCTCTGGATTTTATGGAAGGAATTTATCTCAAAAGAACTAAATGAAGTTAAAAAGCGAATGTCAGCATTGTAGGTATGAATAAATGGCTCTTAATCGATGGTTCGAATTTAGCGTTTAGGAGCTTTTATGGTATCGCAAAGTTGTCCCGGAAGGATGGTTTTGCGACTAATGCAATTTTCGGCTGGATAAAAACACTTTGGCGTCTAGAAGATACTTTCACTCCTTCGAAAGTAATCACTTTCTTTGACATTTCTCGATCTCACTTTCGGCAACAATTATTCCCTGAATATAAAGCAACACGTGCGGCGTGTCCCGAAGATTTGGTTCGGCAATTGCCTTTTATAAAAGAAGTGACGAGATACATGGGATATGGAATAAAGCAGGAAGAAGGGATTGAGGCAGACGATTTATTAGCGTCTACGGCTAACATACTAGCCAAAAAGAAGGAAAATGTATTCATCGTTAGCTCAGATAAAGACCTCGCTCAATGCGTTAATTCACAAGTTTCATTGATTTTACCGGGAACTTGCGATACATTAACGAGTTATGAGGTGTGCGAGCAATTTGGAGTTGAGCCATCGCAAATGGTGGACTTACTGTCTCTCACGGGGGATTCATCAGACAATATCCCAGGACTCCCTGGTGTTGGTCCGAAACCAGCAGCTAAATGGCTGCAACAGTACGGAACAATTGAAGGCATTTTCAACTCCATAGAAGGCCTCCCTCAAAAATGGGCTCCTATTTTAAACGAAAATCGGCAACTTCTAGAGCGAAATCGAGCATTAATTAAATTAAAAGAAGACTGTCCTATTGATTTAACCCAAGAGGATGGACTTCAAATTCAAGAACTGATGGGTTTTTTAGAGAAAATGGAATTAAAAAGCCTCATCGCTTCCGCACAAAAGAGATTTTCACTCCTCCCTGACACACAAAAAGATTCACAGCAAATGCTTCTCTTTTAAGTGATATAGCATAGGCAAAAGAGAGGGGACAAGTTGCGAAAACCTTTCTTTTCGCTGGAAAAGAAAAGTTTTCGCGCATTCCAAAGAAAAGCGATTATCGCCGAAGAAAAAGTTTTTCTTCGGCGAGGGAAAAGGAGTTGTAGCTACTTAATTGCAATATGCAATATGCTTATAGTAAAACGCATTGAAAATGAATACAGTATTTTGTTTTCGAAAATCTTTAGCTCATATTGAAGTTTTCCAAGCGACGCTGAATGCGCTTAAGGACAATGTCCTTATCGTACAAGCGCAACAGGTAATCTAGTGCCAGTTGTGTGGATTCAAGGCGTTCTTGAGGGGTGGACTCAAAGACTTTTCTCAATGTTTTTGCGACCTCATGAGGCAAAGATAATGCACATTTTTGAGATGCAGTATAATACTCTGGTCGGCTGCAAAAAGGCTGATCAACGACTTTGTGTTTGATTATGAATGGATGATTGGGAGGGACTAAATCTGTATGTCCGCCCCATCGGTTTGCCATAACAGGTAGTCGTGCCAGGATAGCCTCTGCAAGGGGAGCTCCCAGTCCTTCGGCAAGGCTAGCTGTTACGAAACAATCGTACTCTTTATATAAGCCAAGGAGCTTTTCCAAGGGCCAAAATTCTTTTATAAAAATAATATCTTCACGTGGAGGGATCCAATCACAACTTGGGCTCATCTTTATAGTCAAAGTGGCTTCTCCAATCTTCGGAAATGCTAACATAAATCCCTGCATTAGAAGGTGATGTCCTTTCCGAAAATGAGATTCCCCGCAAAATAAAAACTGAAACGGCTTATCCACATTCCACTGTGTCTTTTGAGGAATAGAATGGAGATTCAACGCTTCGGGCATGAAATAAACTGGCGTTATCACTCCGCTTCTTTTCAATAGGTTACGAACGTGATGCGAGGGAGCCCACGACTCATCGAAACGATTTAAATTTTCACACCAATCTCTTGGATATAAATTCCATTCATGGGCAGGTAATGCTATGTTGTAACATTCAGGAATGGGAATAAAATTAAACCCAAGTGTATTGTGAAATACGATAGATCCCTTGTACTTAGAGGCTATCTCCGATCTTTGGGAATCAGAATCTGGTGTCTGAATTTCTTCACTTTCTATGCCTAGGTTAAGTAATACCTTCCGATAACGGTAGCCAACTACCCCATAACTGATTCTTTGAAAATCTGTTAAAAAGAGTATTCTTTTTTGTTGTTTATAAGTTTTGTCTCCCATCTTTGAATCTTTCGGTCACTTGCACTGCATGGGTAAGTTAAGTCGTCATAAGTTGCTAAAACCCTTCTTTTTATACGAAAAGAGATTAGGTTTTTGTAACGATTTCTATTGCTTGTACTAGACTGCTTGTACCTAAGAATACATAACCTGAATTTGGTTGGCGACCAAATTCTTCAAACACAAAATGGAAGTTTTTAAAAACTTCAGGAAACCCAATCGTTCCCCAAAAGGAGACACTCGATGAGAGTAAAACAAAAAAGTGCCCAAGAAGGGAGTCGAACCCTTATGCCTTACGGCACCAGATCCTAAGTCTGGCGTGTCTGCCAATTTCACCACCTGGGCAAAAAAATTGATGTACTATTGAAGTAGCGATTTACTATACAATGTCGAACAAAAAAACGGAAAACTCATTTTTTGTACAAATATTATACAGCGTAAGTTACTAAGTTTGTTGCAGTCTTCCCTTCTTCGCCAAAGAAAAATTAAAAAAAATTTCTTTGGCGATATCCACTTTCCTTTGGAAAGCGCGAATTTTTATACATTTTATCCGTTTTTTCTTTTCACGCGAAAAGAAAGGTTTTCTCAGCTTGTCTATTCTTAACTTGCCTATGCTATAGTAAAACGCATTGAAAATGAATACAGTATTTTGTTTTGGGGTGACTTCTCATCCATCGCCCAACATGCTCAAAAACTGAAAGGATTCTTTCTGTCAGGAAAATCTTCTTCTCCTCAGAAAGAAGGGTTTCCGCGTATCTATCCTCAATGCTATTAACTAACTAAAAATCTGATTTGCGTAAGTTTGATTTATCGAGAGGGATCTCGTTGCTAGTTCTAACAACGAAGACGGCCTCTTTGTTTTTTACCCAAATATTTTGATCCTTGAAGATTCGAGTCGGAATAGCTTCGCAGGCTTCTGCAATGGTTTTTACCGGATACCTACGACCTTTACGGGAAAGGTTATGTTCATAGGCAGAGCGGAATATTTTTTCCTCGGTCCTCATCGGACTTTCATTTTCCGGAATCTGAACAACCCAGCCTACAAAGTCTTTTCCGTCCAGTTCGTTATTAGGATCTGATACCAAAATCACAAACTGTTTTTTTATGGGGGGAGGTGGCGGCTCCATTTCTGCTTCAGCCTCCTGGATTTTTACCTCAGATGAAATATCTGAGAGAATCTGAGAAACCGTTTTACCATCTTCCAGGTGACGCTGCATCACCTTCTTAACTAAGTCTATGTCAACTTTTGCCATATATTTACCTTTTAATTTAGAAACTTAATGGTGCGAAATCTTTTTTAGAAAAGGAACAATTTTAGCGCTTTCAAAAGGAAAGCGGTAGAGTTTTTAGGGAAACCCCATTTCGGATACCCTGTATGAGTTTTCCCCATCGCCTTGTCCGAAAAGGAGTTACTTTTGGGAAAGAACGATCATTCTCGCTTTCATTTTTATACAAATTGTATCTATTTAATGTGTTTTTCATGGAAGTTTTTCATGGTTATTTTTCAAAATCCTTAAAAAGAATTTTTTGCATGCCTTCCATTATAACATAGAAACGCAAACTTTTGTTTGATCCGTTTGATCTATTTGATCTGTTTGATTAAATTTTTTAATCCTTTGATTATCAATAGCCTGTTTTTTTGAAAATCGTGAAAAATTGGATATTTTCCAGATTATTGATAAAAAATTAGTCATTAAAGCGGTCATCCGCTTTCTTTTCTTTGGAAGCATGGACTCCTCTAAAAACTCCTATTTTTTTAGAAAAAACGTTTTCGATAAAAAACGGATATCAATCCATTTGTGCGTAACTAATTTTCAAAAAAGGTTCGGGAAAACCGCTTTTGGATGACCAAAAGCGGTTTTCCTGATTTTTTATTTTGGAGAACCCGAGAATCTTTTCTCGGAAGAGAAAGGTTCTCGGCCTTAACCAAACAATACTCAATTCTTAATGTCCTGCTTTGTCGAGGATATCGCCTAAGCTGGTGAGCTCCTGAGTGCTGCTGATGGAATCAAAGGCTTTGATCTCAGCGGCAAACTTTTCGGAGTCATAGGCAGCAGCCTTCATAGAGAGGCCGATGCGACGTTCGTCACGATCTATCTTGATGACGCGAGCCGAAACTTCTTGACCAACTTTTAGCACATCCTTGATTTTTTCGACGTGTTCTTCGGAGATTTGGCTGATGTGAACCAGGCCATCGATATCGTTTTGGAGTTCAACAAAGGCACCATAAGAAGTGAGCTTTGAGATTTTTCCTGTAACAATATCTCCAATCTTGAAGAATTGGTCGATATTACTCCATGGGTCATCGGAGAGCTGTTTGATACCCAAGGCGATTCGCTGTTGAGCGACATCGACATCGAGAACAATGGCGTCAACTTCATCACCCTTCTTTAATACTTCGCTTGGGTGGTTGATCTTACGTGTCCAGCTCATATCGGAGACGTGAACCATACCATCGATACCTTCTTCGAGTTCAATGAACGCACCATAAGTCGTTAGATTGCGAACCTTACCACGGACGTGAGCACCGACTGGATAGTTGTGCTTAACCATATCCCATGGATTTGTTTCCAACTGACGAATTCCCAGTGATATTTTCTGTTCTTCTTTTTGAATAGAAAGGACAGCGGCCTCGACGACATCACCGACTTTGATGACTTCGCTGGGCTTTGAAATACGTTTAGTCCAAGAAAGTTCGGTAACGTGAACCAAACCTTCAACACCTTCTTCGAGTTCAACAAAGGCACCGTAAGGAACCAAGTTGACCACTTTTCCGCGAACGCGAGCACCGATGGGATATTTGTGTTCGATGTTTTCCCATGGATTTGCGGTGATTTGTTTAAGACCCAGAGAGACCCGCTCACGATCGCGATCAACCTCGGTAATAACAACATTAATTTCTTCACCCACTTTAAGCACTTCGCTGGGATGGGAAATCCTTCCCCAGCTCATGTCGGTGATATGCAATAAACCATCTAAACCATCGAGGTCGATAAAGGCACCGTAATCGGTAATATTTTTAACAACACCCCTGCGAGTAGAACCTGGCTTAACTTCATCGAGGATTTGTTTACGCTTTTGGTTGCGTTGCTCTTCGATTAACTCACGACGTGAGATAACGATATTTTTTCGCTCGAGATTGATCTTAAGGACCTTGAAATCATATGTTTGCCCAACATATTGATCCAAATTTTTTGGCGGCTGAACATCGATCTGAGACGCAGGTAAGAAGGAATCAACTCCAATGCTGACAACAAGCCCTCCTTTAACCTTGCTCTTAACTCGGCCTGCAACAACAGCGCCTTCAGAACAACGAGTAAGAATCGTTTCCCAGTTTTTCTTCTGTTGAGCCTTATCATAGGAAAGAACAGGCATACCTTCACGGTCTTCAAGCCTCTCCAAGAAAACTTCAATTTCTTGCCCAACCTGTAAGTCACTGGTATCAATGAACTCAGATGCGGGGATAGCTCCCTCTGCTTTAGCACCGACATCAATGATGACTTCATTAGGTCTGATCTCGGTAATTTTGCCGGTTATAATAGAACCAGCCTTTAAGTTATTAAATGTGCTCTTTGCGAGCAACTCTTCCATTATGGAACTCATGAATTGTACCCTCGGTTTTGCCGAAGGGGTTAAGGTTAATTTTTAGTTAACTCTTTCTCAAAAAGAAAGAACAGTAAGAGCATGCAACTCTTTCAAATGAAATCAATCCCTTTTTTTTGGAAGAAACGTGGGTGTCTCTAAAAATTTGAAAATGCTTGCAAGGCTGTTTTGTTTTTCTTAAATTGAAGGCATGGAAAGTAGAAAGGTCTTATTAGTAATGGCTATTGCATCAATGTTCATTACAGTGAATGCGGCGGATGTCAAAAACGAAGCAACCACTTCTAGTGCATCTAATGTGACAGAGAACAACAAAACCAGTGACAAAAGTGAGTCCGATGAAGTTATCACGGATAAGCAGATAGCGGACTTAATTGAAAGGACATGCCTCGATATTACTCAAAATGCAGTTGCAGCTTTTGAAAAAATTACAAAAGGCGAAGAACCTTACCAGAATCGCATAAATCCTGATCTCTATGTCTGGGTGTATAACCAAAAAGTGGAAATGGTGGCGCACCCCAATAGGAAATTGGTTGGGATATCTTATAAGGGGAAACCAGATATAAAGGGAACAATGTTCCGGGATAAAATCGTTGAAGAGGCCATGAAAAATGGACAGGGTAGTCTCACCTACTTTTATCAAAGCCCGAAAGATAGGTCCTTATATAGGAAGTTGGTAACATTTAGGCTTGTCACTGGGAATAATGGTGAACGTTACGTTGTGTGTTCTGGCAGATACGAAAAATAGAGGATGCTATTCTATAGAAAGATTAGTTTATGTTGATACATCTGGAAATCTTCTTTTTTGAAAGAAAAGAAAGATTTCTGTGTTTTAAATAAAAGATATAGTCAAACGTATTGAAAATGAATACAGTATTTTGTTTTGGGACGTCTTCTCATCCATCGCATAATAAAAACCGTAAGGTTTTGATTATGCGATTATTAAAAGTGTTTCTTGGGAAGGTGAGGAAACCTTTCTTTCTTCAGAAAGAAGGGTTTCCGCGTATCTATTCTCAATGCTATTAATTATAAAAGGTGCCCAAAAGATGTCATCATATTTTGAAATGGCAATATAGGGCAAGTTGCCTCAAAGCATTAGTTTCTTTATAGGGGAAAAATGAGCATTTCTAACTCAATTTATAATCAAAAAAATATTTTAGAGCAAAAACCTAATCTGCAACGTTTGCACAAACATAGTAGTCCCTTTTCTTCGTGTAGGACTATCCTCTGCAAAGCTGCGTTAGGGTATTTTGGGATAATGCTTTCATTTGCTCAGCTGATGGCAGGAAAAGATGGCGATACCTCCGAGGACTTTGATTTTGTCCACAATCCAAGAAGGGCCCTGTCTGCACCAGCGGAGTTCTCCTCGCAAGAAGATGTTTTAAGAAAACCTGAACCTATGCATTATCAAGAATCAGCATTGCTTGGTTTTGATTCAGAGAGTGAGGGTTCTTCCGGCTCCGCCGTCGATGCGGTAGATTCATCAGAAATCCCACTGGAAATTGATTTTGGGCTTACGCAAATCTCTCCCGTACTTTTGAAACCATTTTATTTTACAGAATCCCCTGAAAAAGAAGACGTTAATGAAGAAGCCCTCGCGTTTAAAGAAATAGAAGATTTACTATGGTATGGCACGATAGCAAATGCAGTAAAGATTGCAGAACAAAACCATTCAAATACAA
>MIDO01000012.1:8980-12920 GCA_001831055.1 Verrucomicrobia bacterium GWC2_42_7
TACAAATAACGATGAGTGCCTTAGATTATTATGTACAGATTTTGTCGTACAAGAATATAAACAGATTGAGCTACAGTGCTCAGGTGTTTCGGATTTATCACCCATAAGCTCGTTACCTAATTTAAAAAAATTACAGATAGAGGATAGCCCTGTAACGGACCTAAAACCTCTAGTGTCTTGTAAAAAGCTGGAATCTCTTATCTTTATCTCACCCACCCAGACAGAGGAAGGGGTCCGGTTTGATACAGCGGTGTTTTATGAACTTACTCAGTTAAAAGAACTTGTTCTCTATTACCCTCTCGAAAGTTTAGATTTCCTGCAAGCGATGAATAATCTCGAAGTACTTCACGTTGAATATGGAAGGAAAAACCCCATTCAAACACTAGAACCATTGAAGGACGCAAAAAACTTGAAATATATTGGCATTGATTATAATGGAACCTCCCTGAACGCATTGGTAAACCTCCCAAATTTGGAAGCTATTGAATTGAGTGGAATGATCAAACTGGAGGATGTCCTCAAGGGTCCTTGGCCAGAATCGGTGAAAACAATTTGCGTCGAAAGATCCTCTATCAGCGACACGTTATCTAAACTATTACAGAAGTTTGCAGTTTCTAAAAAGATAAGCTTTTTCACCGATGGAGAGTGCATCGTAGATGGAGACTCTCTCCTAAGATAGAAAAATAGAAAAATTACCTAAGAAATAAACACCACAAAAAATCCTATACTTATATAGCCTGGGGAAGTAAAGAAAAGACAAGGTGCGAAACGCCCTTCTTTTCGCGGGAAAAGAAAAAACGTATAAAACGTATAAAACGTATAAAAATTCGTGCTTTCCAAAGAAAAGCGAAAGTCGCCTCAGTAAAATCCTAAAAAATTTCTCCGGCGAGAGAAAAGGAGTTGTAGTTACTTAATTGAAGTATGCTATATAGTAAAAGCAGCTTAAGTTGATACATCCAAATACCTATTTTAAAACAGAAGTTAATTTTGAAGTGAAAATGGAATATTAATTTCATTTGCGCATAGTTAATTTTTTTAAAAATAGTTATGTGCATTATCCTTTTTCCGAAAAGGGCTTGAGGACTCCAAAAACAGTTTTCCCAAAGTTGGAAAAGCTATGGCTGCGGGTTTTTTTGGGGAAAAGTCTGGAGATTTTTTTAAAAAGTGAGAGGATAAGTCTGTGGAGAAATATATGGGAATTTCATTATATGATACATTAAGTCGGACTGTTAAAGAATTGGAGCGGGGAGAGAATGGAAAATGTTTTGGAATGTACTGTTGTGGCCCAACGGTTTATGGTCCCGCTCACATAGGAAATTTTCGGACTTTCGTTGTGCAGGACTTATTGCGGCGTCTTCTGGAATTTGCTGGGTATAACCCTCTACATGTTAGAAACATTACCGATGTCGATGACAAAACCATCCGTCAGTCCCAGGCAGAGGGCATCTCACTAAAAGCTTTTACAGAGAAATGGACAGAGCGCTTTCATGCCGATTGCAAGGCGTTAAATCTGCTGGATCCTCACCAGGAACCCCGTGCAACCGCTCATATACAACAGCAAATAGACCTTATCAGCAATCTAATCAAAAAAGGATTCGCTTACAAAGGAAATGACGGTTCGGTTTATTTTCGCGTAAGTGCTTTTAAGGATTACGGAAGGTTGTCCCATCTGGATCCATCAGAGGTCAATGTGCAAGGAGTCGGGAGTCGAAAAGAGACCCAGTCGGCTGATGAATATGAACGAGATGCCATTACAGACTTTGCCTTATGGAAAGCTCGCAAAGAAGAAGATGGAGAGAATTTTTGGAAAAGTCCCTGGGGAGAGGGGAGACCGGGTTGGCATATTGAATGTAGTGCAATGTCCATGCAATATCTTGGCGAAACCATGGATTTGCACGCGGGCGGGATAGACCTATGTTTCCCTCACCACGAAAATGAAATTGCCCAAGCAGAAGCCGTAACGAATAAGGTTTTTGCAAAACATTGGCTGCATATCGTTCACTTAATGGTGGAAGGTCGAAAGATGTCAAAGAGCTTGGGAAATCTCTATACACTGAAAGACATCGAGGAAAAAGGCTTTTCTCCTATGGTATCGAGGTATTTGTTATTGTCGGCGCATTACCGGCAACCCCTGAATTTTACCTTTGATGGGTTACATGCGGCTCAAAGTGCCTTAGGGCGGATTGAGTCGTTCGTTTCAAATTTGTTGACGGCTGCAGATTGGTCGAATGAAAAATGGACGCAACTAGCAGCATCTCCCCAAATTCCAGAGGAATGGTCCATTTTTGGAAAAGCTTGGGATTTTCTGGTAGACGACCTAAATACCCCTGCAAGCCTAGGTGCGCTATTCACGGCGATGAATAATTGTCCTGGCACTACTGATCAAGGAAATGCCAGAAATATTCTGAAAGTACTTGCAGCCGTACTGTTTGCATTTGGACTCCGTCTGTTCACTGAAAAGAAAATAATCCTGGAAATTCCTCAAAAAATTCGTGATTTAGCAGAAATGCGTTGGCAAGCAAAGCTTTCAAAAGACTTTGCCTTAGCAGATACGTATCGCAAGCAAATCGCCGCCCTTGGGTGGGAAATTCTTGACCGCAAAGACGGCTATGATTTAAAACAGTAAGGTTTTTTAAGGGAGATTGGGAAAACTGCTTTTGGTCACCCAAAAGCAGTTTTCCCAAGCCCTTTCCGAAAAGGAGAAACATTGCGAATCGCGTTTTTATTACATGAAAATCGATTCGCAATGGGATGTTTTTTTGTCGATTAAAATCCAACTTGTCGATTAAAATCCAACTTGTTGATTTATAGAAGACTAGCGGAAATTTAATGGGTGTTTCTTATCCCGAGTTCGCGTTTATAAGGTAAAGGCATTGAGAGTGGAGATATAGAAACCTTTTTTTGCGAAAAAAGAAAGGGTTTCGCGCTTTCCAAAGAAAAGCGATTATCTCTCCAAGAAAAATCTAGCGATTATTCCTGGGCGAGGAATTTGTTTTGTAATAACTTTAATGTCTTATGCTATATCCATTCCTTCTCTTTAGCAAAACGCTTTTCCTAAAGAATAGATTTTTGAGCTATCCTGTTTTAATCGGGAAAAAGGGATCATTCGTGATATATAGTAAAAAAGAAATAAGTGGGCCCACCGGAACCCCTTTCTTTTTGAGGTAAAAGAGAAAGGGTTCCCGGACCTCCCCTAAGAAAAACCAGTAATCAGCCCGAAATATCTGAAAAATTCGAAGAATTTGATCGGGCTGATAAGATGGATTTTATTTAAGTTCTCAACGATGCCTCTTTTTTTTGGTCAACCTCATTCTATTTGACTATAAATTCAAGCAAATGACGCAAGGTGTTTGCCTATATTGTGGATGAAAGGGGAATGGTTGCTTGAATAGCAGATAAAGAAAGAGAGCTAAATATACCGTAGCGAGAGAACGAAAAAAGGCTTTAATTGGATTCCACAAAGCCCTAAAATTTGGAATGGGCAACTTACCCCTAAGTTGCCCATTTATTTTTCTATTGGATCTCGTTACTTATTACCCCAACTTCCATGATTCCATGGAAGAATTCCTAGAATGAATATAATTCACCATATTTCATTGAGGGGATCAAGTAAAAAAATGAAAAATTTTAATTTTTTTTAAAAAAGTAAAACAGGAACACTACTTGCTTTGTGCAAGGATGTTTTTAAATGAGAAAAAACGTTGTAAGGTTGCATAAAAACAGGCCAATATGAAAAAAAAGCTAAAAAATAATTAAAAAGTATTGATCTGTTCTTTTTGAACCTTAAACAAGTGATTTAACAATAACATCAACAACTAGCGCAATTATGTCAATATCAGCTCCCAAACTTACATGGTGTATCGCAAGACTCGGAAGTGACCTCAATTGGTGGGTCGAAGAAACCAGTGATCCTGTTCATTGGGATACCGATGCACTAAGC
>MIDO01000012.1:12951-16714 GCA_001831055.1 Verrucomicrobia bacterium GWC2_42_7
AATATATTGCGTGAATATGGCCTGAAGCCAGATCTGTTTGAATCTGCCTTCTATGCTTTCCGTATTGAGAAGGACTTAGGTAAGGGTCGCTTGCGTTTGGTTCGATGCGAGGAAAGCCTTTTGGGGAGCGAAGAAATGCTTTTTGCTTTACCTAATAGTTTGGATGAAGATAAAAGCACTTATGCCGATTTCCTCGATCATATCACTAAATTGCGCGTTAAGATGTTGAATGATATGATTTCATTTGAGCAAAAACTGACAATTGAAGAAATTGAAGAAGATATCCGTGAGCGCGAACAAGCGGATTACTTAGAAGGCAAATCAATCCACTCTTTTAAGGAAATTATTGATGTCGTTGAGTACGTCCCCGATGGATACGAATTAGATTCAGATGAGGAATCTCCCGGGAAAAAATCTAATGACGAAGAAGATATCCCTGAGCTCGGAGATGATTATGAATTAGAAGAGGAAGACATTGAAGAAGACGAAACCATGAAATGGGAGGAAGATGCAGAAGGATTCCATTTAGAGGATCATGAGGATGACAATAGTGACGGCCTCGATTTCTCTAAAGACGACGATGACGACTTAGAAGACGAAGTAGAGGAGGAAGAAGAAGATCTAACTCCCCGTCGTTCAAAGGCTAGAAAGTAAGAGTTTATTCAATCCGAACCCCCTTTTCTTTTTTGAGAGATAGTAATCTCAATTGAGAATAGGGGCTTTTTGCTATACAGCATCGGCAATAAAAGTAGTTACAAAAATCAATCCCTCTGCGCGAACAAAAAAGCGCAGTCTTTTGTTCACGCACTATCGTTTTTCTTTGGAAAGCGCGAAAACTTTTCTTTTTCCGAAAAAAGAAAGGTTTTCGCAACTTTTTCTTTTTCTCCAAAGCCTCTTAGAACTTTCCGTTTTCTGGGGCGCTTGCCGGAAGGGTGTCAAAGGATTCTTCCACCTTGCAAAGGGCCTGAGCTTTTATAATGGCATCGTCTAGGGATTGAGCGAAGTGGTCCTTGCCAATTGTGCAAATAAATCCACTTCTGATTAGCACTCTTAAAGGGCGGCTGGGAACATTGCAAAGAATGAGATGGCTATTTGTTTTTACAAGTCGCTCGTAAAAGCTTTCCAATGCATTTAACCCTGTGGAGTCAATGTCGATAACTTGATCGAGCATTAAAATAGTCACGCGCGTGTCTTGCTGTGCTCGACGTAGCGCTGTTTCCAATTTGTCGGCTGTTCCAAAGAAGAAGGCTCCTTGAATTCTAAAAGCTTGCACGCCTTCTGGTAGATTTACGTTAGCAAGAGAATTTTCTCGATTGGATAAAATAGAGCTAACTTCATATAATCCAGACAGGTTAGAGATGTCAGCAACCCGTTTGCTAAAGAGCAAAGCCGCTAAGACCAAACCAATTTCAACGGCAACCGTGATCCCGGCTAAGATCGTTAAGGCAAACACAGTTATGAATACAGCGAAGTCGGAAATAGGGACTCTCTTAAAGCGTTGAAATTCGTGCCATTCACCCATATTCACTGCAACCATGATAAGCACTGCGCTAAGTGCAGTCAGGGGAATCAAATTAGCCAATGGACTTGCAACTAATACAATTAGCAGCAACACGATCGCATGAACAATCCCAGAAACGGGAGAGTGCGCCCCGCTTCGAATGTTAGCCGCCGTACGAGCTATCGCGCCCGTGGCAGGAATTCCTCCAAAAAAACCCGAAAAAATGTTGCCGATACCCTGTCCCATCAATTCTTGATTAGAATTATGGCGATCGTCTGTTAAACTGTCCGCTACAACGGCCGATAAAAGAGATTCCATTGCCCCCAATAAGGCTATAGTAAATGCGGGTGAAATCAGATCACAAAAAGCTTTTATTGAAAATACAGGTACTGTGATTTTTGGAAGAGACTGAGGAATTCCGCTTGGGAAGCGATCAATGATCGTTTCTACGGGAAGCTTAAAGATATAAACAAGAACCGTGGGAATGACTAAAGCAATTAAAGTGATCGGAATCTTTGGTAGGTACTTTTTAGGCCAGAAAAATAAGATACCCAAGGTCAATAAACCTATTCCTAGCGATTGAGGATCCAATAACTTCAAATTGAATAGATAGACTTTGATTCGACCAAAAGAGTCGGCTGGTAAATTTTGTATAGGAAGCCCAAGAAAATCTTTAATCTGTCCCAGTAATAAAACAACCGCAATCCCGGTTGTGAACCCCATTGTTACAGGGTGTGGAATAAATTTTATAACCTTCCCTAAGCCGCAAAAACCCATCAGCAGTAAAATAATCCCTGCCATTATGGTACATAAAGGCAACAGCCCTATGCCATAGTTCTGAACAATGGAATAAATGACGACAACAAAAGCCCCTGTTGGACCACTTACTTGAAATCGCGATCCCCCAAGTAAAGAAATTACAAAGCCTGCAACAATCGCTGTAAATAAACCAGCTTCCGGAGTGACTCCTGAAGCAATCCCTAAAGCCATGGCCAAAGGTAATGCAATAATTCCAACAATGACCCCTGCAGTTATGTCTGCTCCCAGCTTTTCTACACTATACTGCTTCAAAGAGCCAACTAGGGCCGGTTCGAATGGATTCATCTTCCTAAAACCGCTAACAATTCTCTTCATAAAACAGCTTCTCTCCTATTGTTAGTTAATTCCTGGATTCTCTGTGTGTCAATCAAAGAATTATGGAGGTTGTAGGTTCAAGTTGGAAGTGCAATAGGGATTAGGGATTGCCAAAGGGGAGGGAGAGATGGAACCTGGAATGTTTTCGAAGACAAAAACCAGGAACAAAAATGTAAAAACATCTCTCCAAAGGAGAAAGATACAGTATAGAAAAGTTAGTACAAGCGGGAAAATCGAATAATGAGATAGGGAAGCTAATAGGTCGGTGTGGCTCAACGATAAGCCGGGAAGTAAAGCGGAACGGAGGTAGTTGGAAATATCGAGAGGAAGAGGCTCAAGAGAAGGCGGAGAGGAGGAGAGCATCTGTTGATCGGCATCGGATTCCCAAGAAAGTCTGGGAGAAGGTATATGAGGGGTTTAATCAGGATCACAGTCCGGAGCAGATAGCGGGAGCGTTGCGACGGAGAGGTCTTTTCATAAGTCATGAGACTATTTATCAGCGCGTTTATAGAGAAATAGAGGCTGGTTGGCTGGATTATAGGCACTTGCGTTCATTTAGGAAGAAGCGAAGACGCCGAAACCGAGCAGCAGTGTGCATGAGAGGAAGCAGGTATCAATAGAGAAACGCCCAGCTAGTATCGACCTACGAGAGGAATTCGGTCACTGGGAAGGGGATACTGTTGAATTAGGTCGAGGAGGCAATTACTTGGTCACTCTCGTGGAACGTAAAACGCGATTCCTTTTGCTTAAAGCGGTTTCAAATAAACGATCAGATCCCGTACAACAAGCTATAGAAGAACTACTTAGCAGGGTTCCAAAAGCTGTTCGAAGTCTAACCCTTGACAATGGCTCTGAGTTCGCCAAACATTCTGAAATGGCTGCGAATCTATCTGCAGATATCTACTTCACGCATCCGCATAGCCCTTGGGAACGTGGCACCAACGAAAATACCAATGGCTTGGTCCGCCAATATTTCCCTAAAAGCCAAACTTTTTCTTCTCTTGATCATTCTCGCCTATCTACTTGCCGCCAAAATATTATAGTTAAACAGAATGAGAATGGAGGCGATTAAAGAGTGAATTGAAGGCATGGGAAACGGCGTCGATGAAATCGATGAATTGAGATGAA
>MIDO01000013.1:0-5336 GCA_001831055.1 Verrucomicrobia bacterium GWC2_42_7
CTGCTTTTGGTCCCCTAAAAGCGTTTCCCCGAACCCCTTCCGAAAAGGAGAACATTTGCGCTATAATAAGTTCTTGCAGAACTTGTTATAGCGCAAACATGGTTCAAGCAAAAATATCTCCCCAAAATGACTCCTTTTTGAAAAGGAAGGGGAGATTTTTGGGGTTTTTCTTAATGCTTTCTTAATAAAAGAAGGATTTTTGAGGTATATTAACTTAATTAATTTCAATTTAAATGCGTTATTTACGTTTCATAGGAGTATTTTGCTTAATAGTCTTGCTTGATCAGTGGACAAAGGCGCTGGTGTTGGAGAGAATCCCTGCGGGGACATATATTGCACCCATTCCTGTGATTAAGCCCTGCTTGTATCTCGTTCATATTTATAATACAGGGGCTGCCTGGGGGCTTTTTGCTGGGAAAAATCTTTGGTTAATTCTGTTAGCCTGCATCGCGTTAATTGGGATTTTTGTTTGTCGCAAGTCTCTTTTCTTGCACGAGAAATGGATGCAATACGCTTTTGGCCTCTTCTGTGGCGGAGTATTTGGGAATCTCATTGATCGCGTTCAACACAATCATGTTATAGATTTTGTTGATTTTCACATCGTTAACTACCGCTGGCCAGCTTTCAATATCGCAGATATGGCCATTTGCATCGGAGCCATCCTCTATTTCTTCCTCTCTATCAATTATAGTAAACACAGTTAGGAAAAGAAGGAAGGTAGAATCCTCTAAGAAACTGCGGGGAAATCGCTTTGGGGGATGATAGTGTCGAAACTTACACACGTCATCACGATTTCTCTCGGCTATTGCATCCACTTAAGGTCCAATTATGTCTGCTTCTTCATCCCCAAAATCAACCACCTTTTTAATCCTTAGCAATCTTTTCAACATTGCCTCTTTTTGATAACCAAGTAACCCCTTGGCGGGAATGGCCCTTTGCCTTTAATAGAATTGTCAGGCGTTGACATTGATTTTACTAATTCTAAGGTATTGACCCAGTGAGGTTCCGACGTATAGCGATAAACGTCCAAGATAAGGACTTTTTGGTTAGCCTCATCGAATGCACCCAGGGAAGAGAAGTGACCATATTCATCAGGCTCCCATTTAAAGAAGTCCGTTTGAACATAATTGGCAACCACATAATAATCCTTCTCATTGTTCATGCGCTTGAGGTGATTATGGAACTTTTCCAAATCCGTTTCTGCATTTTTGGTCATACGGACAGCTTCAACTGAGACATCGAGATTCAACTGCTTGAAAAGGTCTTTGAGATATTTTTCTAAATTATCAAAAGAAACTCCAAGGCAAGGCTCAGTGATATCGGATTTCCACTCTTGTTTTAATGAAGACTTTGCCAACAAATCATCTGTGGTAAAATTTTCCTCGCGAGTCCTACTGGCCATCAATGCATTCACAACCATGCACGAGCTAGTCAAAGAACATTCGGCTGGTTTCTGCCAATCGTAAAATGAAATTAGCTGCCAAAACGCCTCGGCTTTATTGTTGGGATTTTGGAAGTACTTATGTTCATTAAACAAAGGCTCTACACCCTCTTTGAATAGACCAGAAAAAGAGGTGAGGTTAACCCCAGGGACAACAAAACTAGGAGTTTTTTATTCATAATAAAAGAGGTCTATTCTCTTTATAAAGAAAATCAACCGAAATCATCTAGCTGAACAGCACCCTTCCGGGTAGCGTTGAAAGGATTTTAAAATTAAGATTTTTCCAGAGATTAGATGTTTGTAATATATTTATAATCAACAAAACTTAATTTTTCAATACTACCCCATTTCGGAGGGGTGCGAGAAACGCTTTTGGGGGACTATGGTTTCCCCGCAGTTTTTAGCGGTCTCCAAATTTGTTATCCCCATTCATTAAATTTCGAAAAAAATACTTTTATAGTGTTGAGGTAATTGCTATGCTAAGGGCCATCGAGTTAAACCGAATAGAAGCAATGGAATTATCAGTAGTAGTGCCTGTTTACAATGAGAGGAATACAATCGAAACCGTTATTGCAAGGATTATGAAGCAGTCTGCAGTTCCGATCCATGAAATAATAATAGTGGACGACGGTTCTACAGACGGGACGCGTGAAATACTCAGGAAAATAGATAATCCAAAGTGTAAGATATTTTTCCATTCGAAGAACCAAGGAAAGGGAGCGGCGTTACGGACAGGTTTTCACCACATTACAGGGGAGATTGCAATTGTTCAAGATGCCGACTTGGAATACGATCCAGAAGAATATGGCAAGTTGATGTTACCCATCGAACAGGGAAAAGCGGATGTCGTTTTTGGCTCTCGGTTTAAGGGAGAGGGTCCTCATCGAGTTGTGTTTTTCTGGCACATGGTAGGTAATTGGGGCATTACCTTGTTTTCAAACATGTTAACTAATCTAAATTTAACGGATGTAGAGACTTGCTTTAAGATGTTTCGAACGGATATCTTGAAGGAAATAACCCTAGAACAGGATCATTTTGGATTTGAACCCGAATTTACTGCAAAAGTAGCCCACCTGGGTTGCCGCATTTATGAAGTCGGCATTTCTTATGCGGGCCGTACCTACAAAGAAGGTAAAAAACTCCGCTGGACAGAAGGATTTCCCGCCGTTTGGGCTATTATAAAATATAACTTATTTCGATCCTATTAGGCAGAAGTAACGCTTTAGAGAAGAAATAAAAGAGGCGAAAACCTTTCTTTTCACAAGAAAAGAAAGGTTTTCGCGCTTTCTAAAGAAAAGCGATAATGCGCGCACAAAAAAGCGTAACTTTTTTGTGCGCGCAATCGGAAGAGGGGCAGAAAGATGTTAGTTTAAGCTTTTGAGAAGGCGGGCAAGGTGAACATGAGGAAGCGTACATAACGTACGTGACCGAATGTGAATCCGTAGCCCAACACACTCAAAGCTTAAAATAACTTCTTTCTGTTGGGGAAACCGCTTTTGGGAGACACAAAGCAGTTTCCCCGATAAAGATTGACAAAGTTCTTTGCTGTTAGTTTTCATTAATTGGATGAAAAATAGGGACGAAGGCGTTAAGTCGTGTGGAAAGAGGAAGTGCAAAAGCTGTACTACCGAAGAAAGAGTTCCTTGCGAGGTTGAGCAGGGAAAGGTTATGAATGGGGCTGCTAAAAAGAGTCGCTCAAGCCGGAAGCAGTTGGTAGGCAAGCGGATAGTTTTGACGCAATCTTTGGATGGGGTAAGTGACTTAAAAGAAGCGTTAGAAAAAGAAGGCGCTGAGGTTTATTTTTTCCCGTTAGTGCAGACAAGCCTCTCTTACAATAAAGAGACAGCGGCAGATATTTTGGGAGAAATTGCCACTTATGAATGGACAATTTTTACAAGCGCACACGGTGTTAAGTATTTTTTCCAAATATTTTTTGAAAAATACAAAGATTTACGCTGTCTTGGTCCGATGAAGCTTGCGTGTATAGGCGAGCAGACAGCAAAGGAGATAGAGGCGTTACATCTATCTGTTGATTTAATTCCTAATGAGTTCACTAGCAATCAGTTAGCTACTGAACTAATTGAAGATGGTGGAATTGAAAATCAGCGCATCCTCGTCGTTACCGGTGACTTAAATGACCCCACATTGCAATCAAGGTTAGAGGCCGAAGGGAGAGGGATTGTGGATGCCATGCAGGTATACAAAACGACCTCTGTTGCAGTTGTTAAGGATGACCCAATCAAGACTTATTGTAAAACAGGTGCAAATGCCATTGTGTTTGCGAGTCCATCGGCCGTTGATTCCTATTGCAAGCAAGCAAAAACTTTTCAATTGGGAAAGGGTGCCCAAAAACCCTTAATTTGCAGCATAGGCCCAGTCACTACCAACGCTTTGAAAACAAACGGCATTACCCCAGACTCGGAAGCCAAACAACATTCCCGCGCGGGTTTGTTTGATATATTGGTTGAAGGTTGTAAGTAAAAGAATAGACAAGGTGCGAAAACCTTTCTTTTTGCGAAAAAAGAAAGGTTTTCCCGCTTTCCAAAGAAAAACGATCGTCGCTAAACTAAAATCGATCGATTTTACTTTAGCGAAGAATGAATTCTTTTCTGCGACAAACACTAAGAGGATATTGGGAAAAGGGAAAAAATTACTGAAAAAATTGGTTTCCCCTAAAGTTTTCTCAGTGAAGATTGACAAATTTTCCTTAAATCACTGAATTATTATCCTATGGTTCGGAGATAAAAAATAAAATAATGACTTTTTGTCTCAGGATATATAGCATATTGCGATAAAGTAGTTACAACTTCATTCCTCTCGCCGAGTAAAAAAATAAAATTTTTTTCTTCGGCGATAATCGCTTTTCTTTGATAATCGCGAATTTTTATGCGTTTTTTCTTTTCTTGCGAAAAGAAAATTTTTCGCACCTTGTCACTTCTATTTTGCAATATTCTATACCCAAAAACTAAGAAGGGTGGCTTTCGCGGAAGTAAAATCGATAGATTTTGCTTCCGCGAAATACCTCTTTTTCGGAAAGAGGCTTGGGGAAACCCGATTTTAAGTGATTAAAAGCGGTTTTCCCCAAAATCCTCCAAACCTTTAAAAAACAATAAACATGAGCTGGGAGTTATTTAAAAAATATTATTTATCTTTGGATAAACAGGGTATTGCGGTCGATGTTAGCAAGATTGCCTTTTCAGAAAAGTTTTTTGATCAAATAGAGCCTAAGATGCAGAGGGCGTTTGATTTGATGAATGAATTGGAAGGAGGCGCTATTGCAAACCCTGACGAAAAGCGTATGGTGGGGCATTATTGGCTGCGAAAGCCTTTGCTGGCTCCCAATAAGTCTTTGTGTGAGGCGATCCAGGATAATTTGGCGAAAATCAAAGCATTCGCAAAAGAGGTCCATTCGGGTAAAGTTATAGGGAAATCAGGTCCTTTTAAGCACTTGCTCTGCATTGGGATAGGGGGCTCTGCATTGGGGCCACAATTTGTTTCTCAAGCACTGACCGCTGGGAATAAAGACATTTTAAAGGTGCATTTTATTGACAATACGGATCCCGATGGGATGGATCTTGTTTTTGATGAATTGAATGGGAGATTGGGCGAGACCTTGGTGGTTGTCATTTCGAAGTCTGGAGGAACGCCAGAACCGCGCAATGCCATGATCGAAACCGAATATGCTTACACAGCTCAAAAATTGGAGTTTGCAAGGCATGCCGTGGCGATTACGGGCGAAGGCAGTAATTTGTATAAATACGCAGAACAAAATAAATGGTTAGCGATTTTTCCCATGTGGGATTGGGTTGGAGGCCGTACAAGCGAATTGGCAGGGGTTGGACTCCTTCCGGCTGCGTTGCAAGGTATAAACATTGACGAGCTCCTTCGCGGCGCA
>MIDO01000013.1:5388-13578 GCA_001831055.1 Verrucomicrobia bacterium GWC2_42_7
CTTAAGGATATGGTCATATTGCCATACAAAGACCGGCTCCTGTTGTTATCTCGGTACTTGCAACAGTTGATTATGGAGTCTTTAGGCAAAGAAAAAGATCTATCTGGGCGCATCGTTGAACAAGGAATTGCGGTCTATGGCAATAAGGGATCTACTGATCAGCACGCTTATGTTCAACAACTTAGGGATGGAATTAATAACTTTTTTGTTACTTTCATTGAAGTCCTAAAAGAGCGAAACGGAGAAGCAGTCCAAGTTGAGCCTGAGATCACCTCAGGAGACTACTTAGAAGGGTTTTTTCTTGGAACACGCGAAGCTTTGGCTGAAAAAAATAGACAGTCTTTAACCCTGACGATTAACGAAGTCTCGGCCTATACTGTCGGACAACTAATAGCGCTCTACGAAAGGGCTGTGGGCCTTTATGCAAACCTGATTGGCATCAATGCCTATCACCAACCGGGAGTCGAGGCAGGGAAAAAAGCCGCATCTTCAACTTTAGACTTACAAAAGAGGGTTGTAAGGTTGTTAAAAGAGTCGCATCAACCGCTAACAGCAG
This sequence comes from Verrucomicrobia bacterium GWC2_42_7, assembly GCA_001831055.1. GTDB lineage: Bacteria > Verrucomicrobiota > Verrucomicrobiia > Opitutales > GWC2-42-7-A > GWC2-42-7-A. Next base: position 5,945 of record MIDO01000013.1, read on the forward strand.
AAGCCATTGCTCGCGAACTAAACGAAACAGGTAGAGTAGAAGTTATCTTTAAGCTCCTGGAATACCTTTCAGCCAACCCCACTAAAAGAATCTCAAAAACCGCCAATCCCGTATTTTATCACAATTTATATGGGTATATAGCCTAGAGAAGTTAAGCAGTGACAAGGTGCGAAAACCTTTCTTTTTAAGAAAAAGAAAAGTGAAGACCTCTAAAAACTGCGGGGAAACTGCTTTTATTCGCATAAAAGCGTTTCCCTACACCCCTTCCGAAATGGAGGCAATCTGCGCTCTAATAAGTTCTTTCAGAACTTGTTAGAGCGCAGACGTAGTTCAATCATAATATATCCTAAATACATCTTCATCTTTTCGGGAAATAGGTTTTTTGGAGGTGTCCAAGGTTTTTCGCTTCCTAAAGAAATAAGTATCTTTGCAATCAAAATCGTAAGATTTTGATTACCAAATAAATTTTGGCCATTGCATATTTCAATGTGAGCTTCAAAAGCGCCTCGACTGTCAATACATTTCACTATGCCATATCACCTGCCCTACAAAAATCCTTGCAGGAAAAATCGGCATTTGCTAAGACAAAGTCATTCTCATTTACGCGACAAAGCCATCTCATAAAAAGAGAATCTTATGAAGATTTTAACTAAAATGTTGGTGTTTGCGGTCTTATTGTTATTTAGACTGGATTTGGAAGCGAGGTTATCCATTAATATTGTGAAAGCCATATCCGATGGCCTCAAAGAGGAGTGTCATTTCGCTGATCCGACGATGGGAATGATTTTGGTCGACAGCGGATTTATGGGGTCTCTGAGATTGTTTGGGAACTACGATTTCGCCTACGGAGAGAACGGGTTGAATCATCATTTGGAGGATAGTGCAGGCTCGGGTTTCCATATTGAAGACCAACCTTCGTGCTCTACTTCTAGCTCAACCCCTAAGCCAAGGGGTTGTGAGGGGGAAGACCCGAATGGAGATTCACTAGCATGGCTTGTAATGCAATTATTTCCTTCTGGAGCAGGGGCTTTGAGTACGAGGACAGATAGTGACCGCTTTTTGGCCAGAACAATGACGCCAGCGGACATCGCATCCTTAATCAATGAAATTCGCATGCGTGACAAATGCACGAAATGGGAATCGCCAAAACTCAAAAAACGAACAAAAAACGAACGGACCCTTTTTTCTAAAATACCTGGTGCAATCGACAGTATACGATCTCGTAAAGATCTTCCTGGTCACTTTGTTGAACAAGTTCTGTTGGCATTTTTTTATGAGAACTTTAGTACATTCAAAGAAGCTGAAGATTTTTATAACAACTTGAGCCCTGAATTCAAAAAAAACCCGGAAAAGTCTTTGAGTTTAGATGATGTTCAAGGGAACCTTTTGAATGAATTAAGGGAGGAATTAGAATTTAGGGAAGTGACTGTCTGCAAGATAGCGCAATATATAAAAGCATTCAATATCCTCTTCTCTCCGACTCCCTATGCTATTGGAGATAGACTCATCTCCAATGGTACAACGCAATGCATGGTTGATGAGGCCTGTACAACCAACACTTTTCAAGACTGTGCGGAAGTCACTATTCGTCATATTTTCAATATGTTACTATGGGATCCTGAGACTTCCGGTTTTAGTAGAAATCTTAATAAACTCCTTTACCGTTATGCTGATTCCCAAGGTTTAAAGTATGGGTTTCCCCAATCATCAGAAAATAGACTTAAGCAATTAGAGCGTTTTTACAGGGAGGTGCAACCGACGAGAGATAAAGTCGTTGACGGTAGTCTAGAGGTCAGAAATGAATGGAATAAGGTAGTCGCTAATTTGCCGGGCGTGCGCTATACAAACAAAGCAAATCGTCCTGATGGTAATGAAATCGATAGTGGTTTCTCAAACATGATGAATGCGATAAAAGCAATTATTGGTGAACCCATAAATCCTGTTCCTATCCCTAAAACTGAAGATTACATATGCGGGGATCATCCATCGGATCGCATAAGCGAAATGGAAAGTTTGTTTGAAAAAATTGCTCCAGATAAGTCTCCCGATATTAGGGCCTGTGGTCATACCCATAAGACCAGCATTAGGCCCAGCATAATAACGGTTTCGTTAAACCATAAATTAGGGAATATTTGGTTTTCATTTAATGTCTTGCAGACGCTTGAGCACGCACAAGTTTTTTTGCTTCCTCGAGATGAACTTTCTCATTTGGAAGAATTAGGGAAGTTTGTGAATCAAAAAAAAATACGAGAATTTGTGTATAAGATGAGTAAAAGTAACGATATTCAAGTCTCTATTTGTTTGCTGTACTACGATTGGAAAAACCTGTTGGGGCACGCAATTCAAAGAGACGGAGAGGCTTGGATTTATGTGTTATACCAATCTGGATGCGAAGATAATGAAGGAAAAGCAATGCTGTTACATCGAATGGTTTATTTAAATACAAACTTTCGGAATTATGAATTATACAAGCAAGGGTGCGGAGATAATCAAGAAACAGCGATGCTATTAAATGCCTTAAATGGGGACTTATACAAGCGAATAGGCAAAGATAATGAAGAAAAGGCAACGCTGTTACAAAGAATGATTGATTTAAATAAGGACCTTCAGCTTTATGAACCCTTCCACCCAAGGTGCAAAGATAATGAAAAAAAAGCAACGCTGTTACAAAGAGTGACTGATTTAAATAAGGACTTTCAGCATTATAAATTATACAACCCAAAGGACGAAGATAATGAAGAAATAGCAATGCTGTTACAAAGAATGATTGCTTTAATCAGCAAAAAGAAATCAGACGACTGGGATTTTCAGCATTGGACAATTTCTCCCATTACCGAATTATATAATTCTATTGGATGGGAAGATCCTTTTGTATACAAAGAGTATGGTAGCAACCAGTGGAATAAATATGGGAAAAGAGGCTTAGGTCTTATTGATATTGGTAATATGCAGCACTTAAGGAAGTTGCGTAAGTTAGTATGCTGTAATTTAGATGTTTTTGAATTAAATCTAACAGCGTTAGTGTCGTTGACTCATTTAAGTTGTTTGGGGTGTCCTAATTTGAAAAATTTAGACTTAACACCCTGCTCCCTGCTACAAGAACTTGATTGCCAGGGGAGCCCCAATCTAAAAAGCTTGAAACTAATGCCTCTTCCCCAGCGACAAGGTAGTTTAGAAAAATCAGAGCTCCAGGTAAGAAAAGTTAATTGTTCTAATTGTCCAGAACTAGAAACCATAATCATAGAGAGTTGTCTTCAATTGGGGGAAGTTAATTGCTCTAGGTGTCCAAAACTAGAAACTTTAAGATTAAAGAATTGCCTGCAATTGAGGGAAGTTAATTGCTCTAGATGTCCAAAACTAGAAACTTTAAGATTAAAGAATTGCTTGCAATTGAGAGAAGTTAATTGCTCCTATTGTGACCAACTAAGAGCCTTAGACATAACGAATTGCTCAAAACTTTATTGCTACAATTGCGATCATTTGGAAAGTTTGAGTCTGGCGCATTTCACTCACCTGCAAGAACTTAATTGTTCCAATTGTAAAAGCCTGAATTTTTTGGAGCTAAATCATTGTCTAAAGCTTGCCTGTTCTTATTGTTCTAGCTTGTCTAAGTTGGAATTAGAGGGTTGTTCAACCCTTTATTGTTCTAATTGTGTTCGCTTGGAAGCCATAAACCTATCAAATTGCCCACAGCTGCGAACGCTTTATTGTGAGGATTGCCTCAACCTAAGAGAGGTGCATTTAATGCAGTGCAGCCAGCCTCGGGAAATTAGTTTTTTTAATAGTCTTAATTTAAAAGAAATTGTAAATAAATAGCATCTTCCCTTAAGCTTCCGCTGAAAGAGAGGCCCTTCTATTTAAACGGGAGGAGGTTATATCGGCACAATCTTCCTTTCTCGAGCGAGCTTGGAGGTGCATTTTGGGGCAAACAAAAGCAGTTTTTAAAAAATCTTATGTTTTTTTAAGGATTTCCTTGACTCTGCGCGAAAATAATATTTTCTGGGAAACAAGAATCAAGCCAGCTGTGTTTTACGGAAGTAAAAGAGGGATGGCGAGGTTCTTTCACAATTCAATAAAATAGTAGTAAAATATCAGATGAATACAGGTACAGTTAAGTGGTTTAATGCCACAAAAGGATACGGATTCGTGCAGCCTGACCAAGGCGGTAAAGATGTCTTTGTGCACATTACTGCTCTTGAGCGCGCAGGGCTTCAAAACCTTCGCGAAGGGCAAAAGATCTCTTATGAATTGGAGACAAACAGGGGAAAAACCTCTGCAGTCAACATTCAATTAATGGATAAGTAATTCGTTCAGTCGAGAAGACCATTTAAACTGTGACTGCGTTTATCGCGTCACAGCTTTTAATTTTTTATATAGTTAATTACGCTTAAAAAGCGATATCCGAGAATCTTTCTTTTCGTGGAAGGAAAAGCATAAAAAATTTTCGGGCTCTTCCAAAGAAAAGCGAAGATCGCGCTGTAAGATCTTACGGATTCTACTTGCGCTGAAAAAGGAGATGGCACTACCTATCTGTATTGTTGTGTGAAAGGGTGTTTGGTTGAAATCTTCTTGTTTGTAATTTTTTGTAAATTAACTATTTATTGATTGCTTTTTAGAGTTTTTTCTGACTCTGATAGGTGAAAAAACAAAACAGATCGTTTTTTATTGATCTCTTTTGCTATAGTAAAAGACATTGACCATCGAGACATTTTAACGGTTTACTTTGAAGACACAATGGCTTGCGACCATTGGGAGATAAAATCCTAAAAAATTTAATCGCCAAATTCTTGGTTCTTCTTTTGGAATGCGAGGAAATTTTCCTTTTATATCTTAAAAAATATCTCCGCACCTCGATCTTCAATGAAATCAACTAAATAAAATAACTAAGGGATTTTTCCCAATACACATCATGAATACATTTAATACATTTAATTTACCGCATTTTATTTTACAGTCTCTAGAAAGACTGAATATTACAACGCCGACGCCGATTCAAGCATTGGCGATCCCGCCTGCGATGGAAGGTAAGGATATTTTAGGCACTGCCCAAACAGGGACAGGAAAAACGATTGCCTATTTATTACCACTCATAACCCAATTGACGAAATCGGGTTGCGGCAAGGCGCTCGTATTGGCTCCAACACGGGAACTCGCCATTCAGGTTAAGGATGCCTTAGTGAATTTATTGGGGCATAAAAGTTCACTTAACTATGCTTTGTTGATCGGAGGGGATCCCATTGGTAAGCAATTTATCCAGCTCAAAAGGCCAGTAAAACTAGTGATTGGAACACCCGGTCGAGTAATGGATCACTTGGAGCGTAGAACGTTGCACCTCGACGATGTGCAAGCATTAGTGTTGGATGAGACCGATCGAATGCTGGATTTAGGCTTTAGTGAGCAGTTGGATGAAATTCGAAAACATTTACCTGATTCACGGCAAACACTGATGTTTTCTGCAACCATGCCGAACAATATCATCCGGCTAGCGAACAAATACCTAAAAGATCCGCAAAGATTGAGTGTCGGTTCAACGACGCAAGCTGTCCCGCAAATAAAACAGGATATTATTCATACAGCAGAAGAAAATAAACTTTCCCACTTGCTTCAAGAACTAGAAAAAAGAGAAGGGTCAGTCATTGTCTTTGTAAAGACTAAGAGAGGTGCGGACAAACTAGCATACAAATTGCGCGAGCAGAATCATACCGTTGAGGCCATCCACGGAGATCTACAACAACGGAAACGCGAACGTGTCATGAGAGATTTCCGCAATTGCAAGCACCGGATTATGGTTGCAACCGACGTTGCCGCTAGGGGATTGGACGTCCCTCATATTCGTCACGTAGTAAATTACGATTTACCACAATGTCCCGAGGATTATATCCATCGTATCGGACGCACCGGACGTGCCGGAGCAGAGGGAGAAGCGATCTCGCTAATTTCCCCATCCGAAGCCCACTTATGGAGATTAATTTGCCGCTTAATGACCAAGGGAGAAGGGGACGGAAATGGAGAATCCCGAGAACGCGAAAACCTTTCTTTTCGCGCGCAAAGAAAGCGTTTGCGTCCTTTTCAAAGTAAAGGCGCTTATTTCAAGAAAAAGACCGATAAACCTTTCCCTTCACGGGAAAAGAAAGGTTTTCCAGGATCTTTTAAACGAAAAGCGAAGATCGCCCAAGTATAGTAGATTAAATGTCTATTGACGATACAAAGGCAAGTTAAGTCATAACAAGTTGAGAAAACCTTTCTTTTTGCGAAAAAAGAAAGGTTTTTGCATTCTCCTCTCTCAATGTATTTATAGTGAAGTGTATTGACTGTCGAGACGCTTTGGGGGTTCACTTCGAAATATGCAACGGCCTAAATTTATTTGGCAATCAAAATCGGAAGATTTTGATTGCCAAATTGTTGGCTTTTATTGGGAAGGTTACGGAAACCTTTCTTTTTTACCTCAAAAAGAAGGTTTTCCGCATCTCCATTCTCACTATAACTACATGTTTTAAGCGTTTGTGATCTATTTGATGTAGGCAGCAGTTACGGATCTTACCATGAAGTTGAATCCGAGAGAGGTTATGTCTTGATTTAAAGTATTTAAGACTGTTTTTACATCTTGAGGATTTAAGACAACTACACTGCGGTCAGTTACGTTGAGAATATTGTTAAATTCCTTATTGTAGTTTAATTTAAATTCGCGTACATGGCCCTCATTAGTCCCGTCTATAATTCTGATCTTTCCTATTTTTAAGAAAAGAGTGTTTATATGGTATTTAATTTTGTCATCGAGTAGGTCATATATGAAGGGGGAGATGTTCTTTGAGAACTCAGTGATATTGATTTCTCCTTTCTTTGACCTTACCCATGTAACACTTTCAATATCAATGACGATCTTTTCAATTTTACGATACGGCTTTGCCTGTTCTCCCCATTTGATGCTTACATCAAGTTCCCTTATCTTCATCCCCTCTTTTTGATCGTATTTAGCTGGATTATAAAGAGATAAGTCTATTAGCGAGAATTTCCCCTCTATCAAACGAACGTCAGATTTTTCTACCTTAACAGGGAACTTAGTTAAGCGTTCCAATATTCTAGCTGAAAAGGGGGGAATCCAACTATTTAGAAAAACAAAGATCAACACGATAATAATCGGTAGATAGAACATAGCTCCTATTACCGCATAGAAAACTGCCTTTGCTGGTGAGACTAACAAATTAAGGAGAACTTTCATAAGAGAGAGATACTCAATATGCTAACAATATTACTATTTCCCCCACAATTCAAGCCGGAATCGTTTAGAGAAATGGCTTTTGGTATAGTTGATATAGTTAATAGCATTGAGAATAGATAGGCGGAAACCCTTCTTTCTGAAGAAAGAAAGGTTTCCGCACCTTCCCAAGAAACACTTTTAATAATCGCATAATCAAGACCTTACGGTTTTATTATGCGATGGATGAGAAGTCGCCCCAAAACGAAATACTGTATTCATTTTCAATGCGTTTTACTATAGCATTTAGAATTCCATAAAAAGATGAACATGTTTCTTTGAAAAAGAACTAATGTTATTTTCTTAATCCGTTGCGCTAGAAAATGTTCCGTAGGAAGATATTCCAGCGCAAGGATCTCCTTTTCGGAAAGGGGATTGG